>CAYXJQ010000066.1:0-32105 GCA_964464985.1 uncultured Pseudomonadales bacterium
AAACCCAGTTAATAATAATTGTGTTTCATTATAACTAAGACCTTTTCCAGAAACAATATTAATTGAAAAAGAGATATCAATTTCATTTGGTTCAATTCCTTTTTCAAAATATTTAATATTTTCTAAATAAAAATATTTTTTATTGATTCGAGAAGTGTCTGCGGTAGCTAAACCAGAACTGCTAGCACTAGAGCGAGCCGTAATACTACCAATTTTTAAATAAGAACTTAAAAAACCCTTATTGTGACAACTAGTATCAACAATCATATCCAGAGGCAAACTCATGTTGTAACGATTAATTGGAGTAGTATAAATGAACTTAATTAAGCGCTTGTTAGTAACAATAGCTATGGATTTTTTCCATAGAATAAAAACCCACCAAGCTCCAATCAAAATAAACAAAGAAAAAATCAATAACATAATTAAAGTAACACCAGGTAAAACATTGGTGGAAAAAATTAAATTAATAGTTTTATTAAATAAAATTGTGGCTAAAATAATGCTTAAGCCCACTCCAAAAACAAACAATAATCTTATAATTAAAAACATCGGATGCTCCCTAGTAACATATAAAATGCTTTCATCACTTGCCTGACCCGGAAAGCGAGACTGGTCATAAGGAAAATTAATATCATTTGAAATAAAAAAAGATTTTGAAGACATGGTCTTATTATATCACTTAAGCTATACTAAAAAGACTTATGATTAAGAAGCTGTGGCAGAAACAATTAATAAAATTTCGTCGATTAAATAATAAACAAAAAACTTTATTTATTGTTTTTTTACTTATATTTATTACCGGAATCACTATTTCTAGTGTACTTAGCTATCGCTATTTCAATCAAAATAAAAACAAACAAGAAACAGTAAACCAGATCGAAATCAATGCCGCAAACTTTTTAGACGATAGCCAAATTGAAGATAATGATAAAAAGGAACTAAATGTCTTGCTTTTGGGATATGGTGGTGCTGGCCATCAAGGTGGAATGTTGGCTGATGTTATTCAAATTGCTCAGCTAAATTTTGAACAAAAAACTCTGTCTTTTATATCAATTCCTAGGGATTTAGAAGTCAAACTTAATAACTCTAACTACCGAAAGATTAATGCTGTTTTTAGTTCTAATATGACTGGCAGTGAACCAATGATTAATGCCGGTCAAGTTAGTAAAGAAATATTATCTCTCATTACTGGCTTGAATATCAGGTATTTTATTGCCATTGATTTTGTTGGTTTCCAGCGTCTAATTGGTAAAGAGTTGGGTGGAATTGAGGTTGACGTTGCACAAAACTTTGAAGATAAATGGTATCCGATCGAAGGAAAACAGCTTGACCCTTGTGGTTATAGCAATGATGAGATTGCCCATTTAACTGCCACCCTTAGTGGCTTTAATTTAGAAAGACAATTTGCTTGTCGCTACGAACACATCTATTTTCCAGCTGGACTGCAAAAAATGGAGGGAGGAGATGCATTAAAATATGTTCGCTCTCGACACAGTAGTAGTGATTTTGATCGCAGTCGACGCCAAGTGGAAGTAATGACTGGTATTAGAAAGAAGCTTTTTGATTTAGAAGCACTAAGCAACATTCCCCAGTTTTTTAAAGAAGTAAGTCAACACGTCCATACAGATTTTGATTTGGAAAGTTTACAATATTTTGCACCATTACTTATCAACGCCAATGATTTTCAGGTTAAAAACATTAATTTAAGTACAGAAAATGTTTTGAATAGTAGCTCTAGCAATAACGGTTCCGTTTTAATTCCAAAAGCTGGCCGTGGCAACTGGAGCGAGTTACAAATATTTCTACAGGAGTCACTTAATAATTAAGAGCGACGAAACAACCTTCTAAAGAAGTTGGGCAGATTAAACTCTCCTAAAACATTATCAACATGAGTCTCAACTAATTCTTGTTGAGCTTGTAATTCTAAAATTGTTTCTTCTATAGCCAAACGCTCCTCTGCAGTTAAAGTTGGATCTTCTAAAAGCTCACGCCATTCGTTAAGTTGTTGACTTTGCTCTTCTAGAGTTTCATCTACAGCAATAACTGCTGATCTCTCTTGACCAAAGAAAAAACGCTTCCAAGTCGGTCTTTCCTCTAATTGGCTCAGTCTATTTCTTATTTCTTCTTGTGCTCGCAACTGTTCTTGAGCTATAGTTCTCACTTGTTCACCAATTCCACCTTTAACACCATTTCCCTCTTGGAATTTTTCCATTAGTAAGGATTGAACTTGATTGGCAACATCATTATTTTTTTCTTTAACAATTTTTGCAGCTTCTCCAACGGTTAAACGCCTAGATCCATCTTTTACAAGTACGGCACCTCTGGTTCCATTTTCTTCTCCAATCATTTCACTCTCTCCGGAAGGATTTGTCATTCCCTGAACTGAAGCATCATCAACAGGCAAATTTGGATTTTGAATGTTTTCCTGTTGCTGCACCTGATTAACATTGCCCATTGCTTCCCTTGCCAATTCAGGGGCTCTGTTATTAGCACGCTGAGCATTAACAGAATTTAAGGAAATTAAACTTAATGAACAAAGAGAAAGAAAAAAAATGGTTTTTTTCATATATTTTTATTCTAAACTTCTAATAATTAATTTTCAAGCTCATCCCATCTATTGATTGATTCTTGAGATAAAAGGTCTACAATATTATTTTTAGTGAAACAAAAATTAATTTTAATTTCTTTTGGACTAATTGTTTTTTTCTTAATTATTTTTCTACTTATCTATATATATCAACAACCTTGCCAACAAATAAGCTGCTCCCTCGATCATCCACAGGACTCTCAGTGGCAATTTTTAAATCCTTACGCCAAGGAGGATAACATTAGTTTGAAAAAAATTGAGGAATTTAAATCAACAATTGATAAATCTTTGCAAAATTCAGATATTCAAACAGCTATTTATTTTCGTGATCTTAATAATGGACCATGGTTTAGCATCAATGGTAATTTAAGGTTTGACGGTGGAAGCTTATTAAAAATCCCCGTTTTGATTGCTTATTATAAAAATGCTGAAAATAATCCAGAGTTATTAAATAAAAAAATAAAATATCAAGAAAAAAAGCTGTTGTTTAGCGATCCAGATTTTGAAAAATCTTTAGTTCTTGGAAAAACCTATACTGTTCAAGAGTTACTAGAAGCTATGATTATTAATTCTGATAATACTTCTCTTGCCTTATTAACCGAGTACTATGAAAAAGAAAAAATTAAACCTACTCTGGCTCAAACAGAATTGTATCTGGGAATTTTTTCAGAAATTGAGACTATTAATATAGTTGAATATTCTGGAATGCTACGTATTTTATATAATAGCGAATATCTGTCGGCTGGCAGATCTAACCAAGCTCTTGATTTAATGACTAAAACAAACTTTACTGATGGCCTCACCAAATACTTGCCAGATGATCTTTTAGTTGCACACAAATACGGTGTTAGAACTTACCCGAAAACAAATGAAAAACAATTACATGATTGTGGCATTATTTATAAGAACTCCTCACCCTATATTCTTTGCATAATGACCAAGGGGAAGGACTTAAAAAAACAAGCTGAGGTTATCGCCTCAATTAGTCAAAAAGTTTATAAAACTTTAGTTGATTAAACTTGCTTTTATAACTAATCTGTGGCTTAATAATCCAGCCGTCAAAATGAAAAAACACTATTTTTTAGAAAATTTTATATATTTTTTTGGTCGTTCATTAGCTCGCCTTTACACCAAAATTGACTTAAAACGCCAAACTAAGTCAAAAGAAAAACTACCTAAAGGTGCTAAAATCTTTGCCGTCAATCACCCCAGTACTCTTGATCCCCTTTATGTAATGAGTAGCATTAAGGAGCCAGTCCATGCTTTACTTACAGAAGATGTTTTTAAAATTTTTGGTCTAAGTAGGTTGATTACTTGGGCAGGACACATTCCAGTAAGTCCATCTTCTGGAAAAACTGCTCTTAAACGAGCCATTGCTTTACTCAAAAAAAACCGTTCAATTCTAATTTTTCCAGAGGGAGGCGTTAGTCAAAATTGTAAAAAAATGGAAACTCTTAAAACCGGTACTGCTCGTATGGCTTTAGCAACTAAAGCGCCAATCATTCCAATTAGCATTTGTGTAAACCCAGAAAAAATTAAAAAATTTACTATAAATATTCGTGATAAAAAAAATCTATTCGTTTGGTATCGAAAGGGAGCTTACATCATTAACTATGGCAAACCAATTTATTTTCAAGGTAAAAGCAATAGTTTTGAAACAGTCAACAAAACCAACCTAATACTGCAAAAAACCCTTCAAAAATTACTAATTCGTGCTTACCGTTTAAATAAATTACCAGTTGTTTAATGTTTGTTTTTTTGCTAAATTATTCTTGCTGTGGAACACGGTGTAAATCCGTGACTGTGCCGCAACGGTGAGTTTGTTTTTAACTATAATTACAAATAAGTCCGATCTTCAGCCCAAATCAACCTTGACGAGCATCAAGCGATTTTTCCAGGCTTTTCCACGGCATACTATTAATTAAAATCTGTCATTATTGATAGATTTGGGCGATAAAGCCACAAGAAAGGTCTGATGAAAGAAAATATTTCATCTGTAGAATACGCAAATAAATGGTATGGAGGGGGCTGGGAAGAAGAAATACCAAATAACTTGGAATTACTACAAGCTTCTCTCACTCTAGAAGACAACCCTCTGTTTTTATTAGAAAATATTAGTCAGAATCTTGAGTTAAGTAGTCAAAGTTTAATTGAAATCCTGTCTCTTAGTGGTGAAACACTAATAGAGCTAATTCAAACAGAAATTGATCAATTAGCTCAAAAGGCCAAAGAACAAGTTGCCTCTTTGTTTCTTAGAAAAAAATTTGGAGAACCTGGTGATCCAATGGTCTCAGTTGTTTTTGCCCAACTAGCACAAAGAGAAGTTTTAACAAAAAAAGATAGCAGAGAAAGTGCCAATGAAGTTGCTAAACTAACCGAAAGATTTGAAAAACAAATACTCAGTCAATTCAAGATATTGATTGCCAATCAAATCAACAAAATTGAGAAGGAAAGAAAAAAGTACGTGGAAGCAGAAAAAACCAGTAATGAAATAGGTAATCAAACACCTGAAATTACTGAGCAAATGCAAGGATATCGTCCAAAATTTGCTGAAAAATTTAAAGATTTTGAAGAACAAAAAAAATCATTAACAAATCTCTATAAAAAAATAGATACTTACTTACTTCCTCAAAACAATAGAGTAGTTTTTGAATTGGCTAAACAAGGTGTTAGCCCAACTTCTCTTTAGTTTTAAATACAAAAACACTTAGAAAGGTGGTAAGAGGCACAGCGAGCATTAAGCCTAAACTGCTTACTAGAGTGCGAACTATTTCTTCTGCAACAATTTCTAATTCAATTACGTCTATAAAGCTATGATTGCCATCAAAAAATAGAATCAACAGGGGCATAGCTGATCCAGCATAAACTAAAATCAAAGTATTAATCATCGATGAAACATGATCGCGACCAACCCTCATGCTTTGTAAAAAAAGATCCCAAGAATTTAGTTTGGAATTAGCTAATTTAAGCTGTTCGACTACCGAGGCCTGTCCAATAGTCACATCATCTAACACACCTAATGCGCCAATCATAATTCCAGCGAACAACAAACTCAATAAATTAATTTGCCCCTGACTCATAGTGCTAACAAAAGCTGCTTCTTCACTGGCAAAACCAGTAAGATTGGTTAAACTGACAAAATAAAAAGCTAGGAGCATAGTAATAAACAAAGAAATAACAGTCGCTATCACAGCGCTATGAGTTTTTTGTTTAAATCCATGAGTTAAATAAAAACTAGCAGGAATAATCAATAACGAACTAATCATCGCAGACACCAATGGTGAGCGACCAGCCATAATCATTGGTATAAGTACTTGACTGATAACTAAAAAAGAAATTAACAAACTTAAAAGAGCAAGTAAACCCAAGCGTCCAGTAACCAATATTACTGCCAGCACAAATAAAATCAACAAAAACAGTAGAGCTTGACGCTTAACCAAGCCCTCTATCACAAAAAAGCGTTCATCTTCTTGATTAAAGTCTGTATAAATTCTTAATTTATCACCAATTTCATAGGCTTGATAATTCACAACACTTAAATTGTTGGCGTCTAAACCAGATTCGTTAAGCACTTGAATTTGAGAACCCTTCAGACTACCCTTGTCTAGCAAAATTTCTAAAACTTGATAGGGGAAACACTGATCATTAACTAAATTTTCACCACTATCTATAATTTCAACTACCCGTCCCTCTAAAGTCTCTCCTCTTATTTCTTGAGCCGAAACTAATTTTGGCAAAAACAAAAAAACAAGGATTAAAAAAAAATAAGAAATCTTTTTATAAATGTTTTTCATTTAATACTTAATTGTAAAAAAAACAGAATAATAAAGCAAACAAACTTATTAATAGATCCAAACTAAATAATTTTTAATTCTTTACCAACTTCCTTAATGTTTTGTAAAAAAGACTTTAAATCTGTTTTATTGTGACTAGCGCTAATTTGCACCCTAATTTCATCTTTTCCTTTAGGAACAACTGGATAATTAATGTTGGTTAAAACAAATCCTCGCTCAAACATTTTTTGAGTCAAGGCCTTAGTTTTTTCTGTATCACCAATCAAAATTGCTTGAATTGGGTGAATTGACTCAGCAGCAAATTTAAAGCCAAGTGCTAATAGTTCTTTTTTTATAAAAGCTAAGTTGTCTGCCAAACGAGCCAATAATTTAGCTCCAGTTTCTGTGTCGATTAATTGCACAGCCATTAAAGCCGCAGCGGCTGTTCCTGGGGAAATTGAGTTGGAATAAATATAAGTAGCAGCCGATTCTCGCAAATAATCAATAACTGCTTGTTTGGCTACTACATAGCCGCCATCCGCTCCCAAACCCTTACCCAAAGTGCCAATTAACACATCTGATTTAACTCCTGTTATCTCTTCAGTTCCGCGACCAGTTTCACCAAAGGCTGCTATTCCATGACAATCATCAACTACTAATAAAACTCCTTCAGGATAAATTTTGTCATAGCGATTAATAATGCGACGTATTTTTTTCAAATCCTGATATTCGCCCAACATTGAAAATACACCATCAGTAATCACCAAAGCTCTTTTAAATTTTTTAACATTTTTCGCCAAAATTTCTTCTAAAGACTTGGCTTCCAAATGTTTGAAAATAGCTTTTTGATCACTGGGTAAATTAGCAATCCTAATGCCATCGATAATACTGCGATGATTCAACTCATCAGAGATTACCAAAACTTCATCTCCCACTAAAGAATCCTTGCTTTGACCCTTAATTAAACTAAACAATACCGCTAAATTAGTGGCAAAGGCACTAGAAAAAACCATCGCATCATCTTGGCCATGAAAATTAGCAAGCGCTTTTTCTAAATCACGATGCACCTGAAATGAACCAGAAATAAAACGAACGGCTCCTGGACCAGTTCCGCAAGCTTCCGTCATTTGATGTTCGGCTTTTTTTAATTTACGATGATGGCGTAAACCCAAATAGTCATTTGAGTTAAAAATTCGATAAGCTTTGCCATTGATAACTGCTTTGGGAGAAGCTTCCTTGGTAAACTCTTCAATCAAGTGTTCTTTTCTCTTAGTCACACTAGCGGCATCAATGCGCGCTACTTCCTTTTGTAAAATTTTAAAAAAATCCCAACGAGACATAAAATCCTTTCCTTCTTTATCTTTAATATACTACAAGATAAAAAAATTACCAATTTAATTAAAAAGCTAGCTTTTACTTGCTAATCTTTTCTGTCAGATATTCAATAATATCTGGATAACCAACTAAACAATTGCCGTCAATGGTATAAAAAAATGGTACCCCAACCCTCTGGGTATTTAGTCCACAGCTTTTTGCTCTAGTAATTAATTCAGAGTAATTAGCCTGATTGTTATATACTTCTTTACTAGTAATTTTAATCTTTTCCTCAACACCTTGTTCTTCCATCCATTTTTGAACGTCGTGACAATAAGGACAAGTAGCTCCCCAATAAAAAATGTCCTCTTCTGGTTTTTCTTCACTATTTTCAACTATAGAATTGTCTATTACGTTTTTCTCAACTAGCAAGGTCTCATCTGCTTTCTGACCACCCAGAACCATGATTACTACGAATATGAGACTAGTAACTAGCAAACTAATGGCAACGATGATTTTTGTCATAATTATCTATTCATGTTTATATTACTTAATAAAAATTATTTCATATTAATCCATAAAAATAACCAGCAAAAGTAGTTAATAACATAATCAACAGAACATATAATGAAGTTTTTTTAGCACCTATAAATTTGCCAATAATTAATAAGCCTTGTAAAGACAGAACCGGATCGGCCAATAAATAAGCCATTAGTGGACCGCGGTGCATACCAAGCTTCATAAAATTTTCGGCAATTGGCACTTCTACTAGTGCTGGAAAATAAGCTAGCGCCCCAAACAACACTGCCAATAAATTAGTTAATAAATTGTTTTGACTAGTTAAAGCTTGAAATTGATCCTGAGGAATTAGAGAGGTAAGAGCCGAAGCCAAAAACACACCAACAAATAATAGTGGCAAAATCTGTTTAAAAAATTTCATTGTTTCGCTCCACCAAGCTCGACGACTCTCAACACTCAACCACTTATAAGTCATTAGTAATTGAATTATGGTCAAACCTAAAACGCTGGGAATTTTAACAACATCAGTAATTGGAGCACTACCAATAATTAAAACCCCCAATAAGCTTAACCAAAAATATTTAGCTTTAGCTCCTGAAAGGGCATTCTTTTTTTTGGCCACAATCAGTTCTTGTTCATCCTTGTGACCATTGCCGAAAACAGCTTGCATAATTAAACCAACACCAATCGCAAAAACGATAGATAAAACAAAGCGAACAAGAGCAAAATCCCAACCCAACCTCTGTCCCGTTAAAACTAAACTTAAAAGGTTAACTGCTGGACCCGCATAAAGAAAGGTAATGGCCACTCCTAAACCAGCTCCCCTTTTCCAAATGCCCGCAAATAAAGGAATAATGGTACAAGAACAAACTTGAACCAACAAACCACTAATCGAAGCAATACCATAAGCCACAACCTTTTTACTTTTACTACCCAAATATTTTAAAATCGCATCAGCAGCTAATAAACTATTAACTGCTCCAGCAATAAAAAGTGCAGGAATCAAACAAAATAAAACATGGGCTGATAAATAATCAATTAAGCCTAAATAACCTTGCTGAACTGCACTTATCAAAATGTCTTGCATTTATTTTTTTAAATCTTCTAATAATTCTTTAATATCAGCGACATCACTTATCTGACCAGCCAATAACACCTTGTCATCAGCCATTAAAACCGGACTGGTCATTACCCCTAAGTTAATAATTTGATTAATATCAGTAATGTATTCTACCTCTTCATCCCAATTCAGCTCTAACATAGCTTGCTTGGTCATTTCATAAAGTCTTTTACAAGTTGGACAACCAGAACCTAAAACTTTAATAGTCATAGTTCCTTTCTCAAAGCTAAAATTAGCTTGCTAATTTTTTTACCTTTTTTTGTAAGAGAATAGTAGACTCGTCGACCAGTTTTTTTATTTTCAATTAAGCCCATTTTTTTTAAGTCTGCCAAATGATGGGATAAAAGACTTTGAGACATAGATAGGGGCTCAAACATTTCACAAACACAACAACTATTCTTTCCAAGTAAACAAAAAATCTTTAAACGATTCTCTTCAGCTAATAACTTTAAAACTTCAGTAAGTTTAGAAATTTCGCTAGATTCTTTGCTATTCAGTGAACAACATTTATATGAACGCATATTCATATATAATACGCCTCTTTTAGAAAACTTCAAGTGAATTAAAAACTATCTAACCAAATCCCACTCCTTGAGTTTTTCACTATCGCCAGATTGAATTTTAAATAAACTTGCATATAAACCATCTTCTTTAAGTAGTTGTTGGTGAGTTCCTTGTTCAAATAAGTGTTTGTCTTTAAGAACAATAATTTTGTCTGAGCGCTGAACCGTTGATAAACGATGAGCAATAATAATAGAAGTCCGACCCCTCAAAACTTCGCCTAAAGCCTGTTGAATATACATTTCTGATTCCGAATCTAAAGCACTGGTTGCCTCGTCTAAAATAACAATTTTAGGATCACGCAAAATTGTTCTAGCCAAAGACAGTCTTTGTCTCTGCCCACCTGATAATTTAATTCCTCGCTCACCAATGGTAGTTTTTAAACCCTTATCTAGCTTCTCAATGAATTCATCCGCTCGAGCAATTTTACAAGCTCGCCACATTTCTGCTTCACTAGCGTCAGGCTTAGCGTATTTGAGATTTTCTTCAATTGAACTAGCAAAAAGATGAGCATCCTGACTCACTAAACCCATTTGAGCACGCAAGTCATACTGACTAAACTTTTTAATATCAATACCATCTAATAAAATCTTTCCCTGATCTGGATCAAAAAAACGCATTAACAAACTGGCAATAGTAGTTTTTCCCGCCCCAGAGGGCCCAACAAAAGCTGTAACCTTGTCTGATTCAATACTAAAGTTAACTTTATCAAGAACCTTTAAACCCTGATTAATTTTTGAATCTACACTAATTGCTTTGCTTTTGATCTCTCCTTCTTCTTCATAATGTTTATCAAAATAATCACGCATGTTCTGCCTATAAGTAAAAGATACTTGATCAAAAACAATTTCTCCACGCAAATTTTTAATCGGAATAGGCTTGGGCGGGTCAACTACTTCTGGCTTAGCATTCATAATTTTGAAAAAATCTCGAGCTCCAATTTGTGCTCGCTTCACTTCCCAAAAAATCCAATTAATTTGCCAAAGCGGTTGACGAATCATTTGAATTAAGCCAACCAATAAAATTAAGGTGCCAATGGTAATTTGACCCTGCCAGGTCATATAAACAATGTAGGCATACATTGACCAACTCAATGATTCTAAGATAATGTCACCGGCTATTGAACGGTTGGTATTTTTTTCCATTTCTGTACGAATATCGATTATTTTTTTGAAAAAAATTTTCAGTTTATTTTTTTCAAATTCTTCAGCCCGAAAAGCTTTAATCAACTCCATTGAACTTAAAACTTCCCAAAAATGAGCATATTGCTTGTCATAGAGACTATATTCTCTCTTTTCTAACTTGTTGTTTTTTTCAAAACGCCAACGATTAATAGCTACGTAGGGAACAAATGCTAAAACCGTTAACACTCCAATTCGCCACTCATAGTACAGAACAATTGAAAAAGAAATAATAGCAGTAGTTACGCTAGGAATAAAATGCATTCCCGAGTTATTAACAATCGAAGTTAAACGATTCACTCCTCTATCTAATTTGCTCATTACTTTGCCAGTCTCCTGTTCATTAAAAAAAGACAAAGACAATTTCATTAAATGATCAAAACCTAATTGCTTTAGACTCGACTCGAATTTAATTACAAAAACATTGGTTAAATACCACGACAAACGATTAAGTCCTGATTGAATTAATTTTACTAGTAATAGTACTGCTAATAAAATTGCAATATAGTTAAAAACCCCTTGAGTTTGGTTTTCTACCAATTGATCAGTAATGGCTTTGGTAATAAAAGGTTCAATTTGACTAAGCAGCGCCATAATCACAATTAGAAAACTAATAAAAATTAGTGTTTTTCGATAAGGCCTAGTGTATTCTAAAATTTTTTTAAACATAAATAGACGACTTTAGTTTAACAGCTACCAGAGTAAAAAGCCATAGTCAGCGCTTGTTTGCAACTCTTAATTTTGCTAGACTGAGTAGTAGTTATGCCCAAAATTCCCTACTACACCATTTCTTATCAAGAAGTTTTAGAAAAACTCAACACCGATCCAGAAAAAGGCTTAAGTAAAAACGAGCTTGACAAAAGACGGATAAAATATGGTAGTAACGAGATTGCTGACGACAAACCAAAACATTTAATACTCAATATTCTTTGGCATCAATTTAATAATCTCCTGGTTTTAGTTATGTTAATGGCAGCAGCCATTACCTACTTTTTGGATCATGCTCTTGACACCTATGTGATTTTATTTGTTCTCTTAATAAATACCATTATCGGATTTATTCAAGAATATAAGGCCAACAAAGCAATTGAGTCTCTCAAAGAAATTATTGTCGCCACTAGCAAGGTTTATAGGGATGGACAACTCATTGAAGTTCCTTCTAAAAATTTGGTGCCTGGAGATATTGTTTTACTAGAAGAAGGAGATCGGGTTTCTGCTGACGGCAGATTGATTGAAGCTAATAACCTACAAGTAGTTGAATCATCTTTAACTGGAGAGGCTTTTGCTGTTGAAAAAAGTACACGAGCTATGGCTAACAAAACCCCAATGACTGATAGAAAAAACTATGTGTGGATGAGTACTTTTGTGGTTAGTGGTTTTGGTAAATTCGTAGTAACTGAAACAGGCAATAAAACTGCCATTGGTAAAATTGCTAAAACCCTAGGAGAAATTAAAAAGGAAAAATCTCATTTTGAAATAAAAACTGATCGTTTGGCAAAACAAATGTCCATTATTGCTATCTTTGGCGCTTTATTTACTTTTATAGTTGGCTACTTTTTTCGAGAAATGAGCTTTGCCGATATTTTCACCTTTGCAGTGGCTTCACTTGTCTCTGGTATTCCAGAGGGTTTACCGGCAGTTCTGGTTATCATCCTAGCTTCTGGAGCCAAAAGAATGGCTAATAAAAAAGCCATTGTACGCTCATTGCCTGCTACCGAAACTTTAAGCATTACCGATATTATTGCCACCGATAAAACTGGAACCCTTACTCAAAACAGCATGACCGTCCAAAAAATTTGCCTTAATAATCAGTCCTTTGTCGTTTCTGGTTCTGGCTGGAATCCCGAGGGTAAATTTTTTAAAGATGAAAAAGTCATTGACCCCCTAAAAAATTTTGCTTTAAAAAAATTAATTATGATTGCTGGATTAAATAGTCGAGCCCGTTTAATTAATAAAGGCAGTGAAAAAGAGCCTCATTACCAAATTAGTGGGGATCCAACTGAGGGTGCCTCAACCATTTTAACTTATAAAGCTAAGTTTAACGATCAATTAAAAGAAACAAAAATCATTGATCATTTACCATTTAATCAAGAATTAAAATATAAGGCAGTTTTGGTTGAAGAAAATGAGAATAGGGAAGTTTTTGTTAGTGGGGCTCCAGAATCAATAATTGGACTATGTAGTAAACAACTGCTTGATAAAGAGGTTGGCAACTTTAATCAAAAAGATAAAGAAGAAGCCCTAGACAAGGTTAAAAATTATTCTGCTCAAGCAATGCGCGTCATTGCCTTTGCGTACAAAAAAGCAACTGGTAAAAAGCGCAATTTATCGGTTGATAGCATCAGCGACTTGGTATTTGTTGGTTTTGTCGGAATGATCGATCCTCCTCGGGCAGGAGTAGCTGAAGCAATCAAAAAAGCCAAGGGAGCTGGTATTCGTGTAATTATGAAAACTGGTGATCATAAAGAAACAGCCCTAGCAATTGCTAAGCAAATCGGCATTGTTGATGCCAAGAAAAAAAATGGTGAGTATTCTTTAGTGATGACTGAAAATGACTTAGAAGCATTAAGTGATGAAGAATTTGATCAAGCCATTGAACAAGTATCCGTTTTTGCCAGATTAACACCAAACATGAAGTTGCGAATTTTAGAAAGATTGCAAAACTTGGGCCATACAGTAGCAATGACTGGAGATGGGGTAAACGATGTATTAGCCTTAAAAAAAGCTAATATAGGGATTGCTATGGGTAAAATTGGCACTGATGTTGCTCGAGAAGCCAGCGATATTGTTTTGGCCGATGATAACTTTGCTTCACTAATTGATGCAGTCGAAGAAGGAAGGGTTGTTTTTGTTAACACTAGACAGGCCAGCGCTTTTTTAATCACTACCAACCTTGCTGAAGATTTAATTATTATTATTTCTATCGCCTTTGGTTTTCCATTACCACTACTTGCTTCACAAATTTTATGGGTAAATTTAGTTACTGATGGCTTAGTAGATATTGCTTTAGCAGCAGAACCAGGACATGGGGATGTTTTGAGTCAACCACCAAGAGCTAAAGAGGAAAATATTTTATCTAAAAAAATGTTGGGCTTTCTAAGCCCTATAGTTTTTTGTATGGTTGTTACTTCAATGTGGATGTTTATTAGATTTTTACCTCAGGGAATTGATAAAGCTAGAACTGGAGCTTTCTTAGTTATTTGCCTTACTCAATTGATTAATATTTTTAACATGCGTTCTCTAGATCGCTCTCTATTTAGCATTGGTGTGTTTAGCAACAAGTATGTGGTGGCAGCAGTAGCCGCATCATTGTTTCTTTTATATATAGCTATGACCAATAGCTTTTTAGTTAATATTTTTAATTTTGTACCACTAACCGGGATGGAGGTTTTAACAGGCGTACTTTTATCTAGCTCAGTATTTGTCGTTGGGGAATTATATAAATTAGGAAAAAACTCAATTAAAAACAAAGAGTAAAAAAAATAATCTATTGAAATGTTATCCCAAGCCAGTTTAAACTAGCTTATTTGTGCCAACAACTCACTCAAATTAGCCGTAGCTACACACACCACTTTGTCTGCCCCACCATAATAAACAAAGAGTGTACCTTTCACTATTACTGCTCCACATGGGAAAACTACATTATTTACATCACCAATTCTTTCAAATTCTTCGGTTGGTTTTAAAATTGGATAAGGAGTACGATATAAAACCTTACCTGGATTATCACGATCTAACAACATAAAACCTACTCGATAATGGTGATCAATATCTGATACCCCATGATAGAGTAGCAACCATCCCTGATCAACTAAAAGTGGCGGACCGGCAATACCAATTTTGGCTCCATCCCAATATTCACTTCTAGGACCAATCGATTGTTCTTTTTCTAGCCACACTTCCTCACCCTGTAATTGATCTAAACTATCTAAATAATCAATGGCAATTTCTTTACCACCCATACGATGTAAAATCACATAGCGACCTCTAATTTTTTCCGGCAAGAGACAACTGTTTTTATTATCACCCTCTGGAGAAGAAATTAGTTTGGGCTCCGACCACTGCCAATTGTGTTTTACAAAATCTTGAACGGCAATTGACGTCACAGCAACTCTAGGAGAATTAATTCCATCATAAGCTGTATAAAACATTAAAAATTCATCACCAAGGCGAGTGATGCGTGGATCTTCACAACCAGATAAACGCCCTGGTTCACTTTTTTGTTCAAAGGATTTTCTTGGAACATAAATCGGTTCATGGTAACGCTTAAAATTAAAACCATCATCGCTTTCAGCCAAACCCAAAGTAGAAGTGTTGTCTGGGGACTGAGCTCGATAAACTAAATAAAATTTTCCGTTTTCATAAACAGCTGCCGGATTAAAAACAGAATTGGCTTCCCAAAAATTTTCACTACGCGGAGTTAATATTGGATTACGATGGTATTTAACCAAGTGAAAGGCTTGCTTAAAAGAGTTATCTTTCATGTTTTTAATTAAATCGGCTAAATTAATTTCCGCCAACGCACAATGAGTGTCAGCTGCTCCATAATATAGGCGTAATTTTTCACCTTCTACGACTGTTGATGAGGGGAAAATAACATTCGGCACCACACCTTCAGCCTCGTATTTCACTTTTGGTAATAAGAGAGGACCTTGAGTGCGAGCTAAAATTTGCTGAGGATCTTTTAAGTCTAGTAGAACTGCCTCAATACCAAAAATCCTTTTAGCTTCAATTGGATAATTTTGGATATGGGCATAAATCAAAAGCCAACCAGCATCTGTTTTAACAGGCACTGCACCCACTTCAATTTGATCAGTATCAATACGTTCTAAATTAATGCTATGTTGATCTAATTTTGTATACCATTTTTCCCAAAAACCAGGAGACCACATATCTGATAACTTATCAAATTTAGCTACAGCAATTACTGCCGGAGGACGATCAGTATTGGGGGTTAAAATAGCCACATATTGTCCGTTAATTTTTTCTGGTAATAGGGTCATAGCTTTAGCATTAAAATGCGTCACTAAATGTTTTTCTTCAATAGTTTTCAAGTCTTTACTGATAGCAACTGCCACTCTAATCCCATCAGCTGTTGGAGGGTAATCAGAGAGCGCTGTATAGAAAATAAAGTACTTGCCATCAATATAGGTAACCCGAGGATCTTCGCAGCCAAATTTTTCCCAATCATATTCGGGAATAATTAGCTGGCGCATATAATCAAAGTTAATTCCATCTCTACTTTCAGCATAAGCAATGCTCGATAAACTCATCTGATGACCCAAATGATTTTGTTCTTTGGACAAGGCTCGATAAAGAACTTGGTAAAAATCAGCATCTTTTTTAACCACGCTAGGATTAAACACCGCTCGGGCTTGCCATGGCCTGCTCGCATCAGGAGATAAAATAGGATTCTTTTGATGTCTTTCAAATTGAATATGAAAATTATTTTTATTCATAAAAACTTTCTATTTTCTAAAAAGCCCCTTTTTGGCTAAACTTTTTTTATCTAACTTAGTAATAATAGTTGGCTCAACCTTAGCTCTGCCTTCTTTTTTGAGTTCAATTAAAAATTGTTCTAAATTAGCAGTAGCCACACACACTCGGGAATCTGCCCCACCATAATACACAAAGAGGGTTTGATCAATAATTACCGCTCCACAAGGATAAACAACCCCAGCTTTAAAACCATCATTTTCGTACCATTCTTGAGGCTGTAAAATTGGTTGGCTAGAGCGGTGCAAAACCACACTAGGATCTTCTAAATCAAGTAACATTGCTCCCACCTTATATGGATGACCTTCTTTATCATCAATTGATTGATAAATTAGTAGCCAGCCGTCTTTAGTTTTAAGTGGAGGAGCTCCAACACCAATTTTTCGACTATCCCACCACAAAGCTGATCGTGGACTAATCTTCTTCTCACCTTTTAAATATTGTCCGTCACTAAAATCCAAATCATCTCTAAAATCTATTAAAATATCTGGGAAAACACGATGAAAAACCACATATTTACCATTAATTTTTTCTGGCAAAATACAGGCACTTTTGGTCACCAAACCTGGCTTTGAAATTAAAACTGGATGAGTCCATAGCCAGTTGTGACTTAAAAAGTCTTTAAGCGCAATTGAAGTTAAAGCAATACGGGGTTCAGAATAACCATTAAAAGCTACATAGGTCATATAAATTCGATCACCAATTTTAGTTAAGCGAGGATCTTCACAACCACCACAACCAGCAGAAACAAAAGCCATGTTAACCTGACCCGGTGTAACCGAACTTTCAAAGGGCTGAGTTGGAATAAAAATTGGTTTTTCCAGTTTTTGCTTAATGTTTAAACCGTCGATGCTACTAGCATAACCGATTGAAGACACATAGTCGTAACCTTGAGCTCGATAAAGTAAATGAACTTTGTCAGCTTCGTAGAGCGCGGCTGGATTAAAAGTATTAAAGGACTCCCAATCATGGGCTGGCTCAGGACTAATTAGGGGATTAACCCTAGGTCTTTTAAGTTGAGACTTTTCTACAATTTCAAGTTGTTGAGTAATTCGATAACTAGGATAAATCGTTGCCCAAACTGCTTCATCTTCAACCAACCAATAAGCAATATACTGACCCTTAATCTCTAAAAGATCAATAAATTTAATTTTCCTGCCAGCCACCTGATCATACATTTCCCAAACTGGTTGATGATGGCGCCAAATTAATTTAGGATCGTCTCCAGCGCTAAAACCAGCCACTCCCACCTCATAAGCCTGATAGTTATGGTAGTGGTAAAAAAGCAATACCCCCTCAGAAGTTTTAAAAGCATTTTGCATGCTAATTTTAGAACGATCAATGAACTCACTAGCTGGAGTCAACTGATTTGCGTAACAATCATGAATAAAAGACCGCCTTTTCTCCCTAAATCGAGGGTATTGTTTAACAACATCTTCTCTAACTCTAACTTTTTCAAAGAGAAAGCCATCTCTACTTTTAGCCGATTTAACAATTTTACCCGAATTTTTATCTTGGATAATTAAATAGACTAAGTCCTGATATTCACAAAAATAAACATTTTGAGAAATAGGCCTGTCTTTTTTTTGATAAAATAAGTCAAAAATCCTCAACATTAATGGCAGGTCTTTACTAATAAAAACTAGTATATTGTTAACAATACCAGTATATATAGTTTCAAAACTAAAGACAAGAAGGACTTGAAAAATTCATTCAAGTTATTATTAAAAAAATTAAGAAACTAATCAATCTAAAGCTCTAGAGTCCGAATAAGAGATTCGGAACTTCTTTGTTTTTCTAAATCATAGTCTAAGTAGTGAAGTCCATCTATATGAGTCATATAAAAACAATAATCAAAGAGAGCGTCTCCACATAATGACTGAGTCGAAAAACAAAGTGGATCTTTAAACTCACCCCAAACAAAACCATCTCCCGAATTACCGGGATCTTCACGAACAAGAGAATCAAATCCCTCAATTTGAAAAGTAATTATGTCTTTTTGAATGTCTTCAACAACTAGGCTTAGGTTTTTCAAACAATCGTCATTTGAAGAAAGAGTGATTGTTTCTCCTATAGCATAATTTTGTTCTTGAAAAATAATATAAGCATCCTCGTCACTTTCAATTGCCTCTTGGTCAAAACTTCCAAATTCATCAACAGAATTCGCTAAGCCTGGTTGGTCTATTGGAACTTGATAGAAATACTCGTTAATGAGAAAGCCAATCCAAAAACCAATAATTATAGTTAATGAAAGTGATAAAATTGTGAAAAGTCTATTAGAGCTAGTATTTTCTGAGGTTCTGCCACCACCCATAGTTTGTCTATCGTCTACGTTTGAATCGGGGGAAGATTCATTCGTTGAATTAGAAAAATTAGATTTAGACAAAAGGGCAGGGTTAAAATTTGTCATAGCTTAATGAAGCCTTACATTTCAGAATCAGGCAGAGGCATAACACCCTCTTCCCCAAAACCATAATCCAAATGATGAACTCCATCTATGTTGGTTAGGGAGAAACAACGTTCAATGCGTACATCTGGACAAATTTCTTGAGTCAGCTCAACACAATCTTGATCTCTAATTTGCAAATCAAGCGTTTCTTCCACAAATTCTTCAGTATCTTCTATTGGATCTACCATATCCCTTTGTAAAGTGATTGAGTCTTCATTAATTGCTATTAAAACCATGGTTTCATCATCAACACATTGTTCTTCTGAAAGAAACGATATGGTTTCATTTAAATAAATTTCTTCGCCATTGAAAATAATAAATTGATCTTCCACAATCATCAGATCTTCTTCCAAATCCACAACTGGCTCTAAATCCTGTTCATTCATTTGATTCATCAAGTTTTCTTGATTTCTGACACTTTGATAAAAATAATCATTGGTTAAATAACCAATCCAAAAACCAACAATCATAGCCAATAAAATCACTAAAACCATCCATAATTTAGAACCAGTACTTTGTGAGTCACCTGAATTATTAATAGCTGGTTGGGGAGAATTAGAAAAATCTCTTTGAGGGGTGGCAGGATTGATATTTGTCATATCTTCCAGTATAGCAAAATTTTAAACACAACAACAGTCTGTTTCGATTAACAAATACTCCAACCAAACCATTCGACTTTCTATCTGGATTTTGTTAAAATTAATCAATAATGCAGAAAAAAAATAAAACTCAGCCCTACCACAGCACTCCCTTTGGGGAATACTTTAAAATTCTTGACAAAATCGACAAGGGTAAACGCTACTCCAAGGAGTTTGGTTCAATTATGATTTTAAGCTTACTTGAAGAACTGGGAGAAATGTCTAGAGCCTATTTAGCAGAGCATGGGCGTAAAAAAACAAATATTGCTGCTCAAACAGACGAGTCTTATGAGCAAGAGCTCGGCGACCTATTAGTTACCATTTTGCGTTTCGCCAGAATCAAAAACATTAATCTTCATGATCGCATTATTTACACTCTCAAAAAAATTGAAGCGCGAAAAACCAAGGCTAAAAAATAAAAAAATTTCTGTTATATAATAGCCGAATGTCCAGAAGACACAGCTTGGAAACACTTTTTGAAAAAGAGGCTAAAGCAGCTGGATTTTTAGTTAAACAAGCTAAATCAATTAGAGTCAAAGAACCTGTTAAAAACAGTAATGGAAAAAAACCCAAAATTGTTACCAATCCAGATTTTTTCGTAATTGATCCAGAAACTAAACGGGGAGTTCACGTTGAGATAGGCAATGGCAAAGGCAATAATGGCCATAAAGCAGCTCAAATGAGAGTAATTAAAAAAGCTGGTGTAGAAAATTATGTACAACTCACCGGACATCAAGTTCTTGAACTTAAAAAAACAAAAAACACTAAAGAAAAAAAATCCTTATTAGCAAAAATGCTCTATTTAATGCTTATTTTCTAAAAAAAGCGTTTACTATTTACCTCTCAGCCACATCGCAGATAAATAAATGCTTACAATGATTGACAATACAGCAATACATTGCCAAAAAATTTGATATATAAACCAAATTGAATCATTTTTAAAAAATTTATAACCCATTAAGTTTTCTGGTTTGTTGCGATGAGTGTTTGCAAATTGCTCATTAATCCAATAAATAGTTTTTCCCATACTTCTAACAATCCAAAAAATAGAAATGCTTAAAACAAATAACAAATAATCATTAAGTAAATAAGAAAGCACAGCAACAAAAAACCAAAAAAATCCAATAACAAATGCATCACCCCAAACAAAAATCCCCATCCAAGAAAGATAGGGAGTTAATTTAAACGTATTTCCCTTTTTTGTTGATTCAAAAAAACCTCTTAATCCAATTAAAGCGGCGAACAAAGCATAAATTAAGATAAATATCATTAGTGTTAATTCAAGCTATTTATTTTTTTTGCTAAAGCATGATCTTTATCCGTTATTTCATTTTTATCATGCGTATAAATCATAATTTTTACTTTATTATAAGAATAAATCAAGATGTCTGGGTGATGACTGGCTTCTTCTGCTAGTTCCGCAACCTGATTAACGAAAGCAAGCGCTTTATCAAAATCTGCAAACTCAAATTCTTTAACTAACTTTCCATTTTTAACTTTCCAATTCATATAATTTGATTCTAACAATTTATATTTAATTTAACAAATTTACACTAATTTAATATGGCATTTTATTTTTTATCAATTCGACAATATTATTCCAAATAATTTCAGAAAAAACATTGAGGATTTTTTCAAATTTTTCTTTTGACATAGTTGATGCCAATTCATCTGGAGAAAAATTTAAATTGGCAGTAACTAAATCTACATTGTTTTCCAAATTTATTAAAGCTATCATTTTCTCTAAAGGAACTTGTTGTTTACCACATTTTCCCAACTGATAATAATTATCAAAATCATAGGGATGATCAGCATTTTTAAATTGAGCAATAACAAAAGCAAGTCTGTTTGCCATTAGTGTATCTAATATTTGTTGTGTGCTAGCTTCTAATACAAGTGGAAGTGAATTAATATCTAAACCAATACTCTCTTTAATAAATCTTTGAGTTGCTTGCTCAAAACCTGAAATTATATCTTGTTTGCATTCTTCTGGAATAAAGGGAGCAAGAGTATTAAAAGAAAGATTTTTAAGTTTCTCAACTTCTGGATATTTTGAAATACTTGAAGGTATAAAATTATTTGGGTGAGACAAAGAAACTGCATCTCCATTTTCAATTCCCTCTTTTATTTCTTTTTTTGCAGCATTCACATCAACCGTGTGTCTTAGCCCCCATTTTTGACTTACAAGATAAATTAATTGTTGCCAAGAAATATTATTTGAGACTTCTTTTTTTTCAACTGGTGGTGAGAAATTATTTCTTTTTTCGTTTGAATCCATAGATAAATTATATCATGGTAAAAAAAGGAGGATTTATAAGTATTTTTTTAACTTGCTCCCCCTGATTGACGCATTTCGGAACAAAGAAATAGAGTTCGGATTCAGCTTACAAAATATCCAAACAGTATTTGAAACGTTCGATATTCAACCAGTCTATGCAACAACCTAGCCTCTAAATGCTAGCCAAACTTGAACAATTGCTGTAATCACCGTTACCACCGTTAGAGCAAATATCGCTATCTGTAGCCGTCCGTTTTTCTTATCTAGTTCTTTAATCGTTGTTTCTAGTTTTGAAACAGTTCCTCGAACCTTCTTACTCTCTGCTTGATAGGTATTACTTAGTAAAACCAAGGCTTTGACCGTTCGTTCTAGTCGGTCATTGGTTGTGGCAGTAAGGTCGTTTGCATACCCGTTGCCCGTCTTTACTCTCTCTGGGAAGTTTAGTATTTCGTCTATTTCATCCATAAGATTATTATATCTCAGGTTGATAAAATGTGATATATAATGATAAACAGAAATCGTATGAAAAAGTCAAAAGAAAAAGTAAAAAACGAGGTAATGCTTGAGCTTTCAGAAACAATTCTATCTGACCTGGAAGATAGTAAGCCACTTGAAGAAATTATCTCGAAGTGTAAAAAACTTGCTCGTATGCGAAATGATGATAGTGCAATTAAATGGTTTTCCTTAGAATTAAATGGCTACGAATACACCTCTCTACCCCAAGGTACTCAATCTTCTGAAGTGTTCCCAATTGCTCTATCTGCTGGCAGAGGTTTTCAATATACAAATCCAGTAACGAAATCAAACGAACCAAGGATGTGGCCTGAGTCAGTTTCCACAATAGAAGCACTAATAAGTAGTAGCCAAGTTGCATTAGAAAACCTAAAACCTCCAACCAACTACACCCCAGCTATTACAAAGGGTTCCGATACTGGTTTCCTCGCTGGTGCAACGTATGTTCAGGAATCTTACAGAGATGTTCTTAATTCCATTAGAGTTCAGCAAAACACCTTAACCAGCATAATCAATTCAAAAAAAGCTCTTCTTTCAAAAATCAGAAATAACGTCTACGACTATGTCCTCACTCTAAACTTACAACTGAGGTTCGAGAATATTACCGAGTCACTTTTTCAACAAACAAAGATTGAAGTTGATAAACAGCTTCAAGAACTAGACCCCGACATTATGAAAAAGTTTGTCGCAGCCTACGACAGACTTAGCTCGAAAAATTCCGAAGAGTGGTCTCAGGCAATGTCTTCCTGCAGGAACGCTCTAAAAGCTTTTGCTGATGCAGTTTTTCCCGCTCAAAAGAAAAAGCACAAAACAAAAGACAAAAGAGAGCTCGATGTCTCAGATATAAAGGTGAAAAACAGATTAATAGCTTATATAGACAAACAGACTAAAGGCAACAAAAGAAGATTGTTGCTTTCAAGAGTTGGTGACCTAGAAAAGAGAATCCACAATATAGAAAATTTCTTATCCCAAGGTACGCACGAAGGCATAACGGAAAATGACGTGAATATGTGCATTATTGAGACCTACCTAATTATTGGCTCTCTTTTGGATATATAAACAAAGATTTTTTGAAAACGTAATGAAATATGCCAAAGCTATCTAAGAAAAAACTCACACTCGGACAAATAAGCGAGCTCTCGCCAGAAGAGCAAACTAAGATTTTTGAACCCATCGTAAAAGCAAATTCTGAACAGTTTCGCCAACTCGCCAATACTCTTGCAGAAACCGCTAACTTTGCAAAATCCATCGGCTCTATAGCTTCATCGATAAAGCTCCCTATTTTGGACTTGGTGCAAAGTTTTCAACTACCAGAATTACCGATATATGAACCTCCTAAATTGCCAGATATTAGCTTTGAAAGATATGACCCACCTGTAACTATCAAAAAATCAAAGTGGGAACTTAAGCAAGAAGCAAGAGAGGCTTATCGAACTGAGCTACAAATTCAGGTGCTCGAACAACAACTCAATATCTATAAAGGTATGATTGCTCCTCAATATGATATAAATACTGGCGTTATTACTTTTATGGGTAAAAAGATAGAAATTCCTCTCAACACCCAACTAGAAATGGTCTGCCGTGTAGTTTTGAAAAACTCTACAAATATGAAAAAGAAGTGGTCTTGGGATGAAGTAATTGAAGCAAATCGAGAATTGCCCGAGAATTTTACCTCACGACAAATATATAACGCCTCTCGTTCAATCAACGATAAGGTAGCCATAGAAACACAAGTAAAAGATTTTCTTCTAACAAAACCTCTCTCAACAGTTCAGTTAAACCCCCAATTCCTGACTAAATAATTAGCTAACTTTAGCTACTACCCTGTTTTATATCCTAATCGGTAATGAGTACCGAAAAAGTAACGACCAGTAAACAGGGGTGTAACTTCTCTTCAGCAGAACTCAGCAAATTGACTGAGTTTTTTTTGTTGCTCATCAAGATAGATAAGAAAAACAAAGCCAGAAAGGAGGTGAAACGTTATGCCAATCAAAGCATTCGGCAAAACTGTAAGCAGAGATAAAGCTTACAAAATCATTATCAATGACAAGATTTGTGACATTTGCCACGCTCGCAACACTGACACACTAGAAGATTTGCTTATGTTCGGCTGGAAGTCTCTTAAAAAATGGACAGACCAAGAGCTTGAAGATTTTATAAGTGAACTTCTCATT
Organism: uncultured Pseudomonadales bacterium; assembly: GCA_964464985.1. Classification (GTDB taxonomy): domain Bacteria; phylum Patescibacteriota; class Microgenomatia; order UBA1400; family PJMF01; genus JAAZKO01. Next base: position 24,604 of record CAYXJQ010000066.1, read on the forward strand.
GAGAATCAACCAAACGGGAAAATATGAAAGCAACAATAAGCGAAGTCCAAATTACACCAGTAAAAGCAAACGAAGGTTTAGTTGGGTTTGCCAGCTTCGTTTATAATGACAGCTTTTATTTTGGGTCAATCGGTATCTACACCAGACCGCAAGGTGGGTATCGATTGACCTACCCCACTCGTAAGAGTAGCAAGGGTAATTTCAATATCTTTCATCCCATTAACCGAGAAGTATCGGAACAAATCGAAAAGGTAATTATTTCAAAGTTTGAAAACGTAACGAAAATGTATGTTAGACACAATAGTTTTAACACTAAGTAAGAGTATGTTTATACTTAACGACCCAGACAAATTTGAACCGTCGGCAAAGCATATTTTGGATGCTAATTCGTCTCTTGGTGGTCGTGGATACTTCTCAGCAAAACAGAACCCCACTCGAACAGAATTAAAAAATGGATATTACAAACCTCGTCTTACTCTTACTAATCGCTATAACCACACAGGCAGACGAGAAGCCAGCCTGAAGATAGAGCTATCTTTACCTAAATTACTGTTTGGTAATAATTTTGATGAACTAACCACTAAAGACTTTGAAGCCGTTACTAAACTTCTGCAAACTCGACTTAAAGAAATGGGTGTACTGGTTTTTATGCCCTTACTAGAAAATGCACCAGTATCTGCAATTCACTACTCGAAAAACATACCTTTGACTGACGGCACAACACCCCACTTTCTAATCAGCAAGATAAAAGAAGCAAATATAAAGCTTTCACTCGATGTAAACCAAACCGATTACCGTAATGACGGGCATAGCTACAAATGGCACGCTAATTCATACGAGGTAGCCTTCTACGATAAGCTAAGAGACTACGAGACAGCCAAGAAAAGTGAAAAGCGAGCGATAGAGAAAGATAATGCTATTCAATTAAATTTGTTCGAAAAGCTTGAAGAAAGACAAAAGTTTGAGGTCTTACGAATTGAAGTGAGACTAAACAGACGCCAAAAAATCAGGCAAATACTCAAGAAGATAGATATTCAAGTCGAACCAACCTATAAAGAACTATTCGATACTAGCATTGCTCAAAAAGTTCTTATTCACTACCTCGACGAGTTGGAAGATAGACGCTTGCCATTACTGGATTACAAACCAAGGAGCCCAAAATCATTATTAACCGACCTGATTATCAACAATCCAAATCTTGGTGTGCTAAAAACAATCCAGCTCTATGGGTTAAAACAAATCTTCGATGAAGTACCACCCCGTGAGCTACGACAAATGTTCAATGGTTATAGCCAAAGAAGCTGGTATAGGCTCGTTGCTGAAGCCAAAAAGGTCAAATTGCCAAATACACCCAGCCCACTTGAGATAATCCGTAAACACCTAACAGATTTTGAGCCATTAAGACTAGTTGATTTTCAGGACTTAATGTTAAATAATGATAAATATAACTAATATGACTGAAGAGAAATACTATTCCATTGAAGAAGTCGCAAAAATGCTTAAAGTCGCCTACCTGACTGTTTATCGTTGGGTACGAGCCAAGCGATTGAATGCTTATAAAGCAGGCAAGCAGTATCGAATCAAAAAAGAAGACTTAGAGAAGTTTATGAAAGAAAAAGTATGAAATTTAAGCTAAGAGAAAACAACAGAGACATCAAAGACGACGAACTCCTTAATGACCTTAAAAGGGTTGCAAAGTTGTTAAACAAAAAATCGATAACTCAAAAAGAATACAACGAAAATGGAAAATTCACCCACGGAACTCTATGTACACGTTTTGGCTCCTGGAACAATTCACTCGAGAAAGCAGGCTTAAAAGTAAGTAGAGAAATGTTTATTCCAAATGAAATTTTGTTCGAAAACCTAGAAAGAGTTTGGCGCACTATTGGCAGACAGCCGACATACACCGAAATGCGCAAGCCATTATCTGATTATTCTGTAAGTGTTTACGAACGTCGTTTTGGTGGTTGGACTAAAGCTTGTATCAAATTTATTAAACTGAAGGAAGGCGATTTAGAGTTTGAAAAAGTTGTTCGAGAAAACAAGCCCCTCTTAAATAAACGTTATATTAGTGAAAAAAAGAGATTAAAAGTATTGAAGAGAGACAACTACAAATGTCAAAAATGTGGAAGAAGCCCTGCTACACACAGAGAGCTATTTTTACATATCGACCACATCAAACCTTTTACAAAAGGTGGCGATAATTCGGTTGAAAATTTACAAACACTTTGTAATAAGTGCAATCTTGGGAAAAATAATGATGAAACTGTTTAATTATGAAAGCAATAATCCTCGCTCGGGTATCTGACAAAAAACAAGACTCTAACCAAGCTCAAATTCTTCGAGTGTCAGATTATGTAAAACGCAAAAATTTAACTGTTTGGAAAACTTACGAGATAGAAGAGTCCTCTACTAAAGGTGATAGAGAAAAATTTCAACAAGTTGTCGAAGAAATAACCCAAGCTAGTGAACCCATTGCCTTAGTAGTCGATACCGTTGATAGACTTCAACGAAGTTTCAAAGAATCGGTTCAATTAGACGACTTACGTAAAGAAGGAAAGCTCGAAATTCACTTCTACCGAGAAAGCTTAGTTATAAACCAAAACTCAAACAGCTCTGACCTGCTCCGCTGGGATATGGCTGTAATGTTTGCACGAAGCTACGTTCTTCAACTGAGCGACAACGTCAAAAGGAAACAAGAACAAATGCTAAGAAGTGGTATCTACCCGAGCAGACCGCCTTATGGTTACATAAGAGTTCCTATACCTGGAAACGAAAAGAAAACCCATATTGTTATTGATGAATACGCTTCAAAAATTGTTCAAAAAGCCTATGAGTGGTACGCAACAAGTAGCTATTCAATGGAGTTATTAAGAGAAAAGCTAAAAAAGGAATATGGGGTTGATTGGTCTAAAGGATTTCTAGATAAGGTACTAAAAAACCACTTTTATTACGGCTTAATGACTTGGAATAAAGGCAAATCAAACGAAAAGGTCTACCCACACAAATATCCTCACATTATTGAGAAATCACTTTTTGACCAAGTCCAAAAAATAAAGGCAGGATTTAATAAAAAACCGTTCAAATATGCTGGCAAGCCATACATCTATCGAGGACTGCTTCGATGTGCTCATTGTGGGCTTTCTGTGACACCTGAGAAGCACAAGGGTCACGTTTACTATCATTGCACTCAATACAATGGCAAACACGGGGCTAAATGGCTTAGAGAAGAAAATATCACGAAACAAATCGGTAAAGTATTCAAAAATATTCAAATTCCTGAAGAAGTCCTAAATCAAATCGTTACTTCCTTACAATCTAGCCACGAAGGTAAAGCAAGCTTTAGAGAAACTCAATACAAGCAACTAACTTCAGAGCACGAGAAATACACTAAACGCCTTGAAAGAATTTATATCGACAGACTAGACGGGCGTATTACTGATGATGAGTATGACAAGTTTTATCAGTCATTCCGTGAGAAAGTAGCAGAAATAGACGCTCAGCTCTCAATGCTTCAAGAAGCTGAAGATAACTACTATCTCTCGGCTAAATACCTACTAGAACTCGCAAATAGGGCTTACGAATTGTTTGAAAGTTCGGAAGTTGAAGAAAGAAGGCAGTTAATCAAGCTTGTACTATCGAACCTTAGAGTAAAAGAGGAATTTGTCCGATACGATGCGATAAAACCGTTCGACACACTCCTAAATTACGACCATCGTCAATCTTGGCTCCCTGTTCATGAGCTTACTCGGACCCAGGGGTGGCTGGAGGGTTTTGTTAATTGTTCTAAAAATTCTTTACAGTTTACCAGTTTGCAACTGAGGTGATATTTGAATGTTATCCATTAAGCTCTTTTTGAACCAACTCTCTTGTTGTTGGAGAACAAAACTCAAGGACGACCACTTGAATCTCTTGATTTCTAAAAACAAGATTTGCAGGAGGCGTATATCCTTTCTTGTTGGTTTCCTCCCAGGCCTTAACATACTTGGCCACCACAGCTTGTCTATCTTCAGTTCTTTGAGTTGGCAGGGCGTAAACAGTTATAATATCAAAATATCCAACATCTTGTTTTATTTCAGCCACTAAACGAGTCAATTCTGCAGCTGAATCCTCTGATAAATTTAACTCCCTCCCCTTAACAAGCTCCATCGCTCTTTCTAAATAAAATTGAGTCTTGTTTTTTAGATTCCTTGCATCGACTAATTTTTTATATATTTTAAAAGTAAAATCTTCAAACTGTTCAGGACTTAGCTCTTGATACTTATATTTAATGTCTTGTTCAATACCTTTATATAGATTAGATGATTTGATTCTTGCAACCGCTTCCTCATCTAACACCAAACCTTCTTGTTGCGGCAAGGAGTCGAGAAGGAATAAGTAAAATTGTGTAGCCTGTTCAGCATCAAGTTTAACATCTTTTCTTTTAAAATTTCTGTAAATGTCTCTTTCCATTCTCTGTAAGGTGTAATCTAGCTTGACGCTTTGCAGAGTGTCATAATCAAAATTTGACCAGGTAGCGTCTACCACTGTTTGAGATATATCATTTTCTCCAACAGTAACAAAAGAATTCCAAGCATGTCCTGATTCCTTTTTAGTTTTTAAAGTCAGGCTAAGGTTTTGAGATTGTGCTTCATATGAAGGGTCGAAATCAGCTCTTGAACCTGATTCATAAAATGCATATGTGTCTTGAAGATAATTAAATTTAGTTTGTTTAGCTTTTATTGCTTCAAAAACTACTTTTACTGTGGAGGCAAAATTCCGACAAATACCATTACCTTTAAAGTCGTCACTATCTTTTTCCCTAAGCCCACGATGTAGTAAATACAAAGCACTATGCTGGTCTGACTGGGTTTCTCCATGTTCTCCGCCCATCTCATCAAGATTATATTTTTTTAACCTTGTCACCAATTCTAAAGTTAGTTGAGCTGCTTGCTGAGGTCTTAATAAGGTTAAATCTTTTATGTCTAATTGCTCAACTAACCGTTGACCTTCGGGTGTCTTTGAATAGCTTCCAATAAAACTAAATATCTGTCCTTGCCAATCGGGTATTTCTACAGTTTTATAATAAGTATGTGCAGAATCTGGATCAGGTATATTGCGAGAGTCGAAATCTAAAACGGCTCTAGCTTCTTTTGAAATCTCCATTGGTTTTTCTGAAAGCTTTGTTTCTTTACCAAAATTATTCAGGTGTAAAAATCTATAGTCTACATCGTCCATCCGTAATTCAAAAACTGCTTCTTCTGGATACTCTCGCTTATTTCTAGACTCCAAGTAAAAGTCTCTAGCTTCCTCCCAGTTGTCAAAGGTTTTACTACTTGTACCTACTAGTAAATTGGGATTATCAAGAGAACGAAGTCCTGGAAAAGTTACAAAATACTTGCCGTCTTCAGTCGCTTTGATTGAATGAAAAGTTGTAAATGATTTCTGCAAGGACATCGCCTCTACTCTCGGGTTAAAATTCCCTTTTGCTTCTTGAAGAATTCTTTCCGCTTCTTCCCTCGAATCAACGGTCCTACTATAGGAAGCTATTGCCCCAATATCGGTATATCCCCCTGGTGAAGTTACTTTATATTTCCCCTCATTTTCTTGTATATCAAAGAAGAAAGAAGAGGTCGAATCATTTCTACCTTCATCACCACTCTCTTTATCAACAATTTGTTCTGTATTTTCTTGATCTAAAACTTCTGATTTCGCTGCTTCTTGTAGTTCAGCACCCGGCATTGGTTCGCCAAAATCTTTCATAACATTATTGTAACTCAAGACAATATATTTTATAACTAACTAAGATTAACAGGGTCTATAAATAACCACTTGAAAAATAATTAAATTTGATATATCAAAATAAGTTGGTTTTTGCTCCCCATCCATGATCTTACTCGAACCCAGAGGTGGTTGGAGGGTTTTGAATAACCCTGTTAGTTAGAATTAAACTATAATTATTTATAGTTATTGTTGTCTTTTGGCTTCTAGAGCATAGGCTTTTTCTTTAGCAGCTCTTTCGGCTTCACTACAATAGGGAGAATAATAAAATACTCCTATAACTTCCTCTAAAGTAGTAGCTGATTCAAGTTCTTTTAAAGACATATCATTCCATTTAGCTAGAGCAGCTATTTTAGCTTCACTACAATTAGGAGAATTTTCAAAAACATTTCTAACATCCTCCAAGGTAATAGCTGATTCAAGTTCTTTTAAAGACATATCATTCCATTTAGCTAGAGCAGCTATTTTGATTTCATTAATATAAGACCCACAATAATCAAAAATATTTCTAACTTCTTCTATAGTAGTAGCTGATTCTAGTTCTTTTGGAGCAATATCTTTCAATTTGGCTAGAAGGGCGTTATTGAAGCTGGCACAAGCATCTTCTCTAGACTTAACACTTATGGGAAGTACAACACTTAGAACTTCCTCCAAGGTAGTAGCTGATTCAAATTCTTTTAGAGCTTTATTAATATGTTTAGCATAAGAAGCTCTTTCTTCTTCATCTATTAGACTAAAAGTGGGCTTTTCTTTGGAGCCCCAAACATAAGTGATACCAAATTTTCTTCTCTCTTCTGTCATATGGAAAAATTATATATTATAATAATAAATATATCAAAACATATCAAATGCTCCCTGTTCATGAGCTTACTCGGACCCAGAGGTTGTTGAGTGTCTTCGTATGATTTAAATAAATTACTTTTAATGATACCTTTGATTTACCTTAAGACAAATCAACAACTCTTGTCTTCCAAATCTTATCATGCAAAGCATCATGTTTTTTATCGATCAATACCATTCCAGAATCAATTAAAAAAATTATTTCTCCAATTGACCCAAACAAACCAATAATAATAAGTAGATAAATTAGAGTTCTGCTTACAAAATATCTTTGAATACTTACAGGTTTATTTGTTTTTAAATCAACAACTTGTAAATTCATTTTTTTCTTACCTATTGTTTGACCAGTTTTTGAAATTTGTTTAATTTGTTTAATAATAATATGGATCATCCAAAATAATGAAAAAATAAACGCTAAGAAAATAATTATAAATATGATAGTTGCTATAGGTCTTATAGAGATTAGTTCGTCTAAAAAATTTTTATTTAAAGATTTGGTGGTTTCAGAATTAATTTCGGAAAAACCTGAGCCAGCTATGAATGGAATAGAAAAAATTAGATAAAAAGGAATTGTTATAATTAACCATTGGAGAGGGAGCAAAAAATCAATTAAAAAAGCTTTTAATCTTTTTGAGTGTAATGGTTTTTTGTGTTTTTTCATAAAAAATTTTTACTGACTAAAAATGAATGTTTTTTCATAATAATTATACAGAAATATAAATAGCTGGTGCAAATGAAGTTTCAAATCAAAAATTTGATCTTGAAGTGTGGTGTTTTGTATTAAAGAAATAACTTAAGTAAAAATAAATGATTAAATATATCAAAAGATATCAAATGCTCCCCCGGTAGGAGTCGAACCTACAACCTTGAAGTTAACAGCTTCCTGCTCTGCCATTGAGCTA
>CAYXJQ010000067.1:0-1885 GCA_964464985.1 uncultured Pseudomonadales bacterium
AACGAAGCGCTCTAACCAACTGAGCTACAAGCTCGATCACTAAACGTTGTGAATTATACTTGATGCCTACTTACAAATCAATCTGTTTTGTAGTCAATAAGTCATGCTATAATAGCCTTGAAGTTTACAGAAATGGCTAAAGTTCGCAATCTTTCCAGAGATTACTTACTGGCTTTTTGTTTAATTTATAGTATAATTCTAAACCTCAGGTGATCAGAAGAAAATACAACAAACATAAAAAAGACAATTTATTTGTGAAAGCGAATACCAACATTCGTTTTCCTGAAGTGCGCGTTTTAACAGAACATGGAGAAATGGTGGGCGTCATGTCATCCAGAGAAGCTTTTAAAAAAGCAATGGATGCGGGCAAAGATCTAGTTTTAATTACTGAGAAAGCTAAACCACCAATCGTTAAGATTATTGAATTATCAAAATTCAAGTATCAGCTTAAAAAGAAAGAGGCTGATAACCGAAAAAAATCTAAAGTTCAAGATCTTAAAGAATTACGTTTCTCACCGGTTATTGGAGAGGGTGACTACCAAACCAGAATCAAACAATTGCGAGATTTTTTGAATAAAGGTCATAAGGTCAAAATTACTCTCTTCTTTAAAGGAAGACAAATTGCTTATAAAGAAGCTGGCTATGAAATTTTTGCCAAAATCTTTAAAGACACAGAAGATCTTGCAAAAGTTGAAGTTGAAGCTAGATTGTTAGGTAAAAAGCTTCAAGCTCAACTCGCCCCTCTGGGCAAAGAAGTTAAAAAATAAGGACAATTATGAAAAAAATTAAGGTTAAAACCAGAAAGGGCGTTGCTCGCCGTTTTCATATCACTGGTACCGGAAAAGTCATGCGTCGTATTCAAAATCGTCGCCATCTGCGCCGTAATAAAAGTAAAAAAGCCATTCGTAATTATCGTATTCCAGTCGAAGTCAAGGCTCCTTACGCTCGAAAAATTAAAAGAATGCTAGGTCTCAAATAAATTCTTAGAAAGCTATTATGCCAAGAACAAAAACAGGCGTCATTAGACGTCGTCGCCATAAAAAAGTCCTCAAACTAACCAAAGGTTATCGTGGAACTAATAGTCGTTTGTATAAAAGGGCTAAGGAAGCTTCACTGCATGCTGGACAATATGCTTATATTGGACGTAAATTACGTAAACGTGATATGCGTAAGCTCTGGATTATTCGTATCAATGCTGGACTAAAACAAATCAATCAACAGTTTAATTATTCTCGATTTATCAATAATTTAAAAAACGCCAAAATTGCTCTTAATCGTAAAATGTTAAGTGAATTGGCCATCCGTGATTTTGATACTTTTAAAGAAATTGTTGTCAAAACACAAAAATAGGTATATAAATAATTGTCCATGAATTCGTCACACATACTACATTACCATTCTCTTATTCAAAAGTTCTTTAAACGAAAAGTGGGGTAATGTTCTTGTAATTATTATAAAAACAAAACCCCGCTACCAAGCGGGGTTTTTTAATCTGGATATGTCAAAAAAAGAAAAAAACACAACACTAAAACATATTGAAAGAGACACACAAGCTCTTAACTTACTTGAGGCTAAATTGCTCAAATTATCACTGCCAGAACAATATGATCCGTTGTTGCAACAAAGTGGCCCCAAACTCCATCGTCTGGCAAAAATTTGTCGCCTGGGTTTGTGTAATTTTAAGTAGTTTGGTCAATCTCTATGAAAACTGTTAAAATACAGATACAGAAAGTTTAAAAAACATGTCTAAATATCAAGATTTAGTTAAACAAAGTCAAGAACTTCTGGTTCAATTAAGTAAAGAAAAAAATAATAGTGATTTTGACACTTTTAAAGAAATTGTTGTCAAAACACAAAAATAGGTATATAAATAATTGTCCATGAA
>CAYXJQ010000068.1:0-11539 GCA_964464985.1 uncultured Pseudomonadales bacterium
GGTAAAGTAGCAGCTAGTGGAAGTTGTATTCAAAGCACTTCAATTTGTTGCCAGGAAGCTCCAGCCTTAGCCCAAGCTGGACTTAAAGCTAAAGGGGAACATTGTAGCAACGATAGCGAATGTATTACTGGTAAATGTGCTAGAACTTATATTAACAATGTGGGCCAACCAGTATTTCTTGGTGATTACCTCTGTGTTCCATCGATAGCAGAGCAAGATCAGAGTGTACAGCAACAGAGTCAAAACGCAGCTTTATTGGGAGCTGCTGGTGCGGTAGGCGCAACAACAATTGTTGCAGGAGGAGCAGCAGTAGGCGCAGCAGCAGCAGCTCTTCCAGCCCTTACTCCACTTGGTGTTTACTCGTATATGATGGCTACACTAGCAACAGCTCCAGCTTGGGTACAGACTGGTTTGACTACAGCAGGACTTGTTTCTGGTTGGTCAGCTGTGGGAGCGGGAACCTATGCTTGTGTTACCAATCCTAATTCTGATGCTTGTAGTGCCTATGTCGCTGGTTTAATGGCTGATCCAACTGGATTGCCACAGCTAGCTTCTGCTACTGATGATTTTATTAGTTCTATCTACAGTAGTTATTTACGACGAATTAGGCCAAGTGGACAGCCAGTTCTTGTTGGAGATGCTCATTCTGATCAGCGAAAACTGATTGAGCTTCTTAAACAACAAGGTGTTTTAGATGCAAATGGCAATCCCACTGGTAGAGAAGCAGTATTTTTTGGAGACTATGTTGGAAAAAGTACTAATCAATTGATGAGTGAAAGTTCAAGTGGTACACCAGGAATAGACACTTTTGAATATGTGCTTTCATTAAGAGAGAGCAATCCCGAACTTTTTACCTTGCTGGCGGGAAATTGGGAGCCTAGATATGCTCACGCAATGGCGGCACAAAGTATGGGTTATGACGATCAACTTCAAGAATTACTTAATAAAACTGTTAATTTAAACGAAATTAATAGCTTGCTTGAAAACCCGAATCTTACTCGACAACAATTTGGACAATTGTCATATATGACTCAATTGCCAGATGGAGACATTGCTCAACATCCAGATACAGCTGAGTTGATGCGCTATGCTCTTTCAGAAAACGATCTTTCAACGCTCTTGAATTCTTCAGACCCCGCTTTGAAAAGATTAGGACAAGATTTTATCGCAATTCAGGGTCAAGCAAACCCTCTTTCAGCTCAAAATTTAGCAACTATTCAGGATGCAGCAAGTTTGCTCAACTTATCGCCAGAACAAATGATTAATAATGTTAACTATAATGCGCAAAGTATTGTTGATAACGCCATTGGCCTCGGTCAAATGGGTGGAGCAGTAGGAAGTGCTGAGTATAGTGCTCAAGCTTTTATGTACAATGATATCCAAACATTTCATAGTCAAATTTCAGGTGAACTAACATTTTTTAAACCAGGTGCCTCTAACCTTACAGCTGCAATGGGATCAATACTTGAAACTGATGGTTTTGTTTTTGGACATACTCCAGTGCAAACCCTTGGAGACGTTAATTTGGATCCCAATCTTGAGTATGTGGTTAATCCGTCAGGACTTACTGGAGTGTTTAATAATACTGGTATTAGAATTCAAGATGTAGATATTGGTATTTCTCGTGGAATGAATTCACCCTTTAATCCCGCTCATCCTAGAGGTTTTTGGCCTATGTCTGAGGGAGTCATCCAAGTTCCAGAAAATTTATGGCCCAATTAGTTTATTATAAGTTATAATGAATAAAACAGTTATTTATAAATTAAAAGAAAGAAAACGAATTATGTTTGGGAAAAATCGATCGCCAGAATCAGAGTCTAAAAAGAAGGAATCGCCAGAAATTAAGCTTAGTTCAGCTAGTTTAGGTAGATCATTAACACCAGAAGAAACGTCTTCATTACAAGAAGTTGCAGAAAGGTCATCATATTTTTTTGAATATGCTCCTCAAGCAGTAGCAGCAGAGCTGAGTGGTGAGCAAATTAAAGATATTAGGCAAAGCTTAACTTCAGTTCAACAAAAAATATTTGATGAGTTTCAAAGACATCATGCAATCGACAAAAAGGATCCTAGACCTCAACATCATAAACTTGCTCCAATAATCATCGAACAGGAATTTCCTGATGGACGACGTAGTCCTGATATTTATGTAGTTATAAAAGCCATTATTGATTCACAATCAAAATCAGAGTAATAGCTAAATTCACTATTATTTTCGACTGTTTTTATAAAATTGTTTGTCCATTATTGAGTATTCGTTCATATCAATGTTTATTTTAATTAAATCGGTCATCAGATCTTTTATCTTCCTAATAATAGGAAATAATTTTTCAGCTCGTTGAGGGTTTGTTTCTTTAAGAATGAGCCAAGTAACTGGCGTTTCCCCAGTTTCTACCAAGGTGGAGGCGATATCAATGCTTAATTTTTTTTCTTCAGAAGTCAAGTCATTTGTTGATTTCTTGAGTTCGTCAATAATGTTTAAAACTTCTAATATGCCAGAGTCAATTGCTTCTCTTTGGATTTGCGTAAGCTTGTCTTTTCCTCTAAATGATAAGGGCTGCATAATGGCTGCTTTTACTAAAGGGTCAGTTGCTCTTAGATAGTTTCGCTGAACTTCAGTACTTTTTGGCATTTTTATCTTAAATAGATAATGAGGGGCAAATCATTTTGATAAATAGGAATAATATTATACCAAATTGGCTCTAATTAGATCAATAATCTTATTTTTTTCACTAATTTTTTATTGCTACCCTATGATATAATTTTTTTTAAATCGTGAAAAATTACAGGCTAAAAATTAAAAAAATAGAAGGCTAGAAAAATGCCAGAATGTCAAAAATATCTTAATAAACCTGTGCCAGCAGAAGCAGTTGATAGTCGACAATTTTTCGCTGGAGAAAAAATCTTTATCTTAGGATTGTTTAGATTTCTTGTAAACGATAAAAAAATTGTCACTTTTGCTTATAAAACTAATCACCAGGCTAAGTCAGAAGATAATAGATAAAATTCCTAGCTGACAGGGCTAGGATTTTTAATATAAAACCCTATTTAATGCTTTTGCCAGATCAAAAAGTTTCAGCAGTTGACTTAAAAAAAGTTTCCACCAATAGTGTAGCCAGAGTAATTGTTTTGGATACAATCTAAAACACTTTTGATGGTAATTTATTTGAAATTCAGCAAACTTTGCTTAAATTACAAGAAATTTTGGCTAAATTACAAAGCCCAGAAGGACAAATTCTTGTTCAAATTTTGTTTGATCAATATTTAGGAGTAAAGGAGAGTGATGAAGCTGATGAGCGAGTATTGGATGCTTGTCCGGAGTGTGTTAAGTTAGAAGATTTGCATAATCAGTTAATTAATTTATTACGAGTAGTTTGTGCTACGGTAGTGAAGCCAGATTGATGGCTCTGCTCAAAGTTCTTGAAGTAATTGTGTTACAATTTTTTTAGTGAAAAATTTTTTTAGAACGACCAGATTTCGTGTTTATTTCACCTTATTTCTCATTGTGATAGTGATACCACTTTTACTTGTTTATTCTATTAAACAGGGGGATGATGTATTCATTTCCGTTGTTGATAATAGTGAGGATCAGTTAGTGAAAATTCCTTCTGAGCACCAAAAGGAAAGATTTACATATTTAGCCATAGGGGACTTTGATGTTAATTGGACAAGGGATTCAGTTGATGTAAACATTGAGTTCACTAACGAAAGTTATATTTATCACCTCAAAGATATTGTTTTCTATCTTGATTTTTATGATGATCAAGAAGCAGGGCAAGTAATTGATTCAGTTGAATTCAAAATAGATGCAATTGCTCCTAGAGAAAGCTATCTATTTAGTGAGACTCTAACTAGGAAAGAAAACTATTTAAGCGTAATGATGGATCTTGGAGCGCTCAGTTTGTCGCTGGATGATTAGTCAATCAAATATTTTCTCTCTTGACATAGTCTGATCTATTTTTTAAGCTAGACAAATATTAAAAACAGCTAGTCTTATTATTTATAGTCTAGAAAGGTGGATCATGGAGAGAATTAGAAGTGGGGTTAAATTTAGCGATAAAATTCATATTAAGCAAAGAGTAGAAGATAACGACAAAAAACCCAAAGAGCGCAAGAAACCTCGCAAGGGCAATCCCGAAGAGAGACGCCGCAAAGAAAAGTGTCGCAATGGCAACTATTATAAATAGTAGTTCTTATTAAAAAGTAGTTTTTTTATTACTTTGCCTTTTACAAATCCGATCTCTTTTGATATATTACCAACATGAAAATTGAAACAGCCAGACAAATTTTAGAAAAATATGATTGTGAAGTGCCCACAAATTCTTGTGAGGCCAAAGATATTTTAGAGCGCTATGCTCGGGGAGAGATTGATTTTTGTGGTGAAAATATTGATGAAAAGGCGCTTGTAGAAATTTATAACGCGCTAACTGTTATTTTATGTTCAGAAATGGGCAGGGAGCATGCTGCTGATCCAAAACGAGCTGATCGCGAAGCGGCTAAAGAAAAAGTTCGCAAGCGTAATAATGGTTGGAAAAGCTAATTCATGCTCAAAGAAACCCTGCAGCAATTTCAAAAAGTGGAATCTAGTCCAGATTATAAAGAAAACACCCAAATCACTGTTGGGCTTTTTTATGAATTTTTGAATTATTTAGAAGATAGCAGACGTTTTCCCAACCAAACAATTAATTCACTAACTGTTTTTATGCGTCGATTAATCAAAGATGAGCACATTACTCTAATTTTTTTTGAAAAAGAAGAATCATATGACAATATGCTTTTAATGCTTGATAAAGAAAATGGTTTTGAAACACCAGCTCTGTATATTCCACAAAATTTTATAAATAAAGTGGCTCAATCACCAGAAGAGCAAGTTGGGGTGATAGCTTCAGCGATGAGTCAATGTCGTGATTATTTTTGTGGAAAAATTAATAGTCATAATCAAGAAATAATTGAAAAGCGAGCCTTTGCCTGTGAAGCAGAAGCACTCCTAACTTTACTTGAAATAGCTAAGCAAGAAAAAGTAGCGCTAAATTTGAGTGACTTCCAAAAAATACTGTTGAGGGCTTTTCCTAAGGGTTTAGCAAATCTGGATGAAGAACTTTGGTATCCCAATCCAAAATATCAAAAAACCTTTAGTCCACCTGCGTATGATCCTTCATACAATCCCTCGCGCAATTAATTTGCTATAATTATTTTTTAGTAATATTATTTGCAAAACAGGAAGCAAGCTCATGCCAAGTATTGAACAAATATCTCTAGGAGTTAAGAAACTAGGAGAAAATAGGGTAGAAATTGAGGAAGGTTTGGGGCAAAGAGCTGTCTTAGATTTAAATTCTGCTAAGCTGAGATTAGAGAATCTAAGAAAACAAGAAGATACTTTTGCCGATCCAAGAGCATGGCGAGCTAGAGTTGACGCTACCGAAAGAGCTGTTGCCCTCTTAGAACAAGCTGATGGCAATAAAAAAGTGAATGGTAAGTTAAAAATAACTGATGTTGTCAAAAGAGCGGCTGCCATGTTGATAAAGTAGGTGGATATTATGGGCATTTTATTTGCACTACTTGCCTCACTAGCCTTTGCCTTTAGTTACACTTTCCTCAAAAGAAGTTATAAAGAATTTCCGCCGTCGGTGGCTTTTTTCTTTGACATGCTCTTTGGTCTGCTGATTTGGTTGCCCTTTTCCTTGCTGATAGGTTTTGATTTTAATCATTTGCCCAAAGTGGCCATTTATGCCTTGATCAGCGGTATTCTATCCGAAGCTTTTATCTTTTATATCCTCTCCAAAGGGGAAATCAGTATTACTGGCACCATTTTTGCTTCTTATCCGGTTTATACCATTTTGTTTGCCATGCTCATCTTGGGGGAGCGCTTGTCGGCGCTACACTGGCTATTTGTGTTGATTACGATTGTCGGTACGCTACTAGCTTCTTTTCCCAGAAAAACAAGCAAGCAAGAATGGTGAAAAAAGACTTATATCCTGTGGGCGATTGCCGGTGCCAGTGCTGTGGGTTTATCCGACACTATTTCCAAAGGCGTTATTGATCAAAGTTCTGCCGCCGCCTTTTTGTTTGCCTTAGCGCTAGTGCAGGTACCGATCAGTCTAATTTATTTGCACTTAGAAAAGCAAAAACCCCAGCAAATATTAAAAATGATCAAAAAGTGGAGAATATATAAGTATGTCATTATTGGCTCATTGTTTAATGTTTTGGGTTTAATAGGGCTGTGGTTAGCCTTTGAAAATACTCTAGCTTCCATAGCCTCACCACTGACGGCTGCTTATCCGGGATTTATGGTGATTTTGGCGATGCTTTGGTTGAAAGAGGAACCAAGTAAGTTGGAATTGGTGGGACTAGGTTTAATTATGTTGGGAGTGGTAGGGGTTGGGCGGTGGGGGTAAAGTGAATTATTAAAATTTTTCCAAACATTCGCTCTCGTGCTACACTAAATCTAGTGTCCAAATTTAATTCTGCTTTGATCATTCACGCCCTTCTGCTTTCTCTTTTTGTTTTAGCTATTTTTGTTTATTGGTTTGCTATTTTACCTCGCGAGCTTATTTTTCTTTATGGACATATGGGTTATGGTCCACTGTCAGATTTTAATATTTCTCGCCATTGGATGACTGGTTTGGTAGTTGGGGAAATGGTTTTAGTTATTTATTTACCACTTAACCTAATACTTAAAAAATTTGTTAAAACTTATCAGTTTCCTGATTGGAAAAATTTAAGTTATTATCTTTTTCTTTATTTATCTTTACCACTTTTTTTGCTCTTAAGTGTTTTTGTTAAGC
Source organism: uncultured Pseudomonadales bacterium (assembly GCA_964464985.1). Lineage (GTDB taxonomy): Bacteria > Patescibacteriota > Microgenomatia > UBA1400 > PJMF01 > JAAZKO01. The sequence goes on from CAYXJQ010000068.1 coordinate 6,783, forward strand.
CAACCTTGCCTGTTTTACTTAGTTTATGGATTATTATTATTTTATTTTTAGCAATGCGCCTGGCTCTGTATTTAACTCATTTGGCTCTAAGCAATCTCAAGCAATTTATTTGCTTGACGATTGATGCTTTATCACTTTTGCCAGTGCTTATTGTTTTGCCAACTCTAATGCAATATGGTTTAAGGCGTTCTTTTCCGTTGTTTTCTTTATTAATTTTGCCACCTTTAGTAGCAGTGGTTTTGAGTTTAATTTTTTTTATTATTGTTACTTGGTTCTCTAAACGCTTCCAGCGTTCTTGGCCAAATTCGCTCCAGCTTTTTTTGTCTGCGCTGGAGAGTGCTTATCTCTTTTTCCCTTTCTTGCACTATTTTATTTCGAATCCTGATGGAACTTTATATATAACTAATAGTGACAATTTTTTTGCGAGTAATCCAGTGATTCAGTTAGGAGCTTTTGTTTTGGTTTTAGTTTTACTAAAAATATTTATGAAAAGTCGCGGGCAAGAGAGCAGTGATGATTTTCGCTCTACGCTCAAATTATTTTTACTCTTAGCTGCTTTAGTGATTATCAATTTTATTTTACGCCAATTTTTGGTAGTTTGATTTTTTCTCAAGTATCTGTCTTTATGACATAAAATACTCGAGTATTTTCCTGCCCCTTGAAAGTAATTATGGCAGTCAATCTTCATGGTCGAGAAGTTAGCGCTGCTGTTTTTGATTTTGATCAAACCCTTTATCCATGTAGTGGAGAAGCTGAAGAACTCATGTGGGGTGGTTTAAGGCGTAAATTAGTAACAGATCCTGATGTTTTAGCTAAACAAGGAATTGTTGATCCCGATGAAAAAACGATAAAGAAACTGGTTAAAACCTATGTTAAACAAGCTCAAGAAATAGGTTGGAAACCATCCTTTTTAACAATGGGTGGCAACGAAGAAGCTTATCTTGAAATTACTTCATCGCTATCTATTGCTGATTATTTATCTTATGATCAGGAGTTGGTAGCGTTGCTAAGTCTATTGATGCAACACTTACCAGTGCACATTTTTACTGGATCCACTAGAAAACGAGTTTTTGATGCTCTCGAAGTACTTATTGGTAATTTAAGTGAGCAATTTTTGTACCAGAGGTTGTTGGCGGTTGATGATATGAAAAAAGGTAGCAAACCCGATTTAGCAGCCTACCAAGAGATGTTGGAGAGATTTAAACTCAAACCAGAGTCAACTATTTTTGTTGATGATCAATTATCTGAAGTAGAAGCAGCTGCCAGCTTGGGAATGATTACTTTTTTAATTAGAGAGCTGGGTGAGGAAGAGCAGCCAGTTAACCCTCATATTGTGATTAATTCAGTTTTAGATTTAACAAAACATTTGGAAATCAAATGAGCAATAGTCTAATTTGTTACAATGATTAAGTTATGAAAAAATTTTTAATTGCTTTTTTATTAATCGTTGCTTCGATTGGAGCTTATCTTTGGTTTAACTCAACAGATCAAGAGGAGCCGATGCTTTTACCAAGTGTTGGTGATGATTTGACTACAGAAGATCAGTTAGAGTCACCATTGTTGATAGCTGAGGGCTTAGAAGTGCCCTGGGCATTAGCTTTTTTACCTAACGGAAATATTTTGCTAACTGAGCGTGAGGGTCGGGTCAGATTAGTTGCTGATGAAGTTTTGCAAGAAGAGCCAGTGCTTGTGCTCGATCAGGTGGAAGCAATTGGCGAGGGGGGTTTACTGGGTATCACTATTCATCCTCAATTTAGTGATAATTCTCTTGTTTATCTTTATTACACTTATCGCAGAGATGAGACTCTGACCAATAGAGTGGTGAGAATGATTTACCAAAATGGCAAATTAAGTGATGAAGAAATCATTATCGATAATATTCCTGGAGATAACATCCACAATGGTGGTCGGCTTAAATTTGGTCCGGATGACTATTTATATATAACTACTGGTGATGCCGCTAATGCTGATTTAGCTCAGGATACCAATTCTTTGGCTGGTAAAATCTTGCGAGTGAGCGATGAGGGAGAGGCAGTAGCGGACAATCCTTTTGATAATTTAGTTTATTCTTATGGTCATCGCAATCCTCAAGGTTTAGCTTGGGATAGTGCTGGTCAATTATGGGCCACTGAACATGGTCCTTCAGCTCAAGATGAAATTAATTTGATTGAAATGGGGAAAAATTATGGTTGGCCGATTATTACCGGAGACGATGAGGCAGAGGACATGGAAACAGCTCAACTTCAGTCTGGTACTGGTGAAACTTGGGCGCCTTCGGGTTTAGCCTTTGTTAAGGATTCACTCTTTTTTGGTGGTTTGCGTGGGCAAGCCCTACATCAAGTAAAACTGGGTCAAGAATTAAGTCTTGAAAAACATTTTGCCGGCCCTTTTGGACGGATTCGAGCAGTAGTCACTGGCCCAGATGGTTGGTTATACATTGCTACTAGCAATCGAGATGGTCGGGGTAATCCTAGCACTCAAGATGACCGCTTAATTAAAATTGATCCAAAGAGCTTACACTAAAAACAATCATTTTAATTATTTTTTCTCAAGAAAAAAATTGCTTGAAAGAAAAATAGCCTCTTTGCGGTATTACAGTTAGATAATAATTGTAAACAGAAAGGAGGTAAAATGTTAAAAAAGCAAGTAATTTCCCTAGGAATAGTAAGTTTATTGACTGCCGGAGTTTTTTTACTCCCCAACGTAGTTAATGCTTATCGTGGTGACCCTAGTATTGAGGGTCCCAACCACACTGATGAACGACACGAAGCCATGACAAATGCTTTTGCCAATAATGATTATTCAGCTTGGCAAGAATTGATGAATGGTAAGGGTCGAGTAGCGGAAGTGGTCAACGAAGGTAATTTTGCTAGATTTGTTGAAGCTCATCAATTAGCTCAAGAAGGTAAAATTGAAGAGGCCAAGCAAATTAGAGCAGAATTAGGCTTAGGACTTGGTAATGGTGCTGGTAAAGACCAGGATCGAGGTCAAGGACAGATGAATCGTCGCAATCGCTAAACGATTTTTCAAAAAAGCCCTCTTAAATTTTTAAGCGGGCTTTTTTACCTTTTAATAAATTAAAAAGATACGTTATTTATAGTCAAATGGGCTTTATAATAGTTTTAGTTAATAGTTATGCAGAATTATAAAAAGTTGAGCGATGAGCAACTGGTGAACTTGGTCAGGAATCAAGATCAAGAACTTTATCGTTATTTAATTGATCGCTATCAAGCTAAACTCTTGCGTTATGCCCTTTATTTAACGGCTGACGATGATCAAGCTGCAGATGTAGTACAAGAGGCTTTTATTAAGGCTTTTGTTAATCTTCAGTCTTTTAATACCAAAAAAAAGTTTAGTAGCTGGCTTTATCGGATTACTCACAATGAGGCGATGAACATACTCAATCGTCACAAACAAGAGTTACCAATACTCAAAGACATTGATTTTGCCAGTGATATTGATTTAGAAGATGATTTTATTAAAAAAGAACTAGAAGGTCGTGCGCAAAGATGTTTGGCGCAAATGCCGGTGATTTATAAAGAAGTTTTAACTCTTTATTATTTAGAAGAACAATCTTATGAAGAAATTAGTGATATTTTACGAATAGCGATTGGTACGGTGGGCACTAGACTTAATCGGGCCAAAATATTAATGAAAAAACTATGTCAAAAACAAAAAAAGTAAGAACAAAAAAGAAAACAGAGCAAAAATCAGTTGATCTTGGTCAAGAGATTATGACTAAAGTGAAGGCTGGTGAAATTAATATGAAACCTAAATGGTATTTTGTTTTAGGTTCTAGTTTGCTGTTTTTAGCTTTGGTGGCCTTAATTGTTCTGGCGGTCTTTTTATTTAATGTCAGTTTGTTTGCTTTGCGCCGTCAGGGACCAATGCGTTTATGGCGTTTAGAAATGCTTCTTAGTAATTTACCACTATGGATACCAATTTTAGCTATTTTGGCGCTGTGGGGTGGAATTAAATTATTAAAAAAATATGACTTTTCTTATAAAAAGAATTTTTTACTGATTATCATCACCTTCGTGATAGCCATCATTGCAGCTGCCTGGGCAATTGATAGTTTAGGACTCAATGAATTTTGGTCAAGAAAAGAACCTATGAGGCGCTTTTACCAAAATTTAGATTCTGGATTTGATGGTAAAAATTCTAATATCGAAGGTAGAAGTTTTAGGATCAAGTCTGGACTAGGGAGTGGTAAACTAATTTGGTTTAGATGACCAATCTCTTTATTAGTATTATAAGAAATAATTATGTAGAATGAAAATTATTCACAATGCGTAATTTTTTTAAAAAAACCGTAGTTTTATTGTTGGCTATTTTCTTAATGCTTATAGTTGTTGAAATTTTTTTAAAATTTTTTCAACCGTTTGATTTTCGCTTAAGAAATCAAAAAATTCATTTAAGTACGAATAGGGCTTGGACTTTGCTTTTACCAGAATCAGATGGTTTAGATGCAAAATCACTAGTTTTTAAAAATAGTTTAGGTTTTAGAGGAACCGATCCTCCAGATAATTTTGATCAGCATTTAACTATGATTACTGTTGGTGGTAGTACCACTGAATCAGTTGCAATTAGCGAGGGAAATACTTGGCCAGACTTGTTGGGAAAAAAACTTAATACTAATTTTAATAGGTTTTGGATTAACAACGCTGGTTTAAACGGTCATTCAACTTTTGCTCATTTAATTTTATTGAAAGATTATTTGGTTCCAATTAGACCAAAATACCTATTATTTTTAATTG
>CAYXJQ010000069.1:0-2783 GCA_964464985.1 uncultured Pseudomonadales bacterium
AATATCTAAAAGAAAAATTTTTATCTGAAGACAATGTTCACGAGCATAAGGAGAGATTAGAAAAAGTATCTAGAGAAATAGCTGAAAGATTAAAAAATATACCTCTCATCAACTTTGGTTCACACGCTAACGGAGTTACAGGCGAAGTATCTGATTTAGATTATTTAATCATCATACCAAGTAGAGACTTAAAATCGGTTGATAGACTTTTTGAAATGGAGAATAAAACATCTGAATTTTTAGTTTTAGCTGATGAGATGAATAATAAAAAAGACTTAGAGCAAATCGCCATTAATGGAGAGGGATTATCAAGATTTTACACAATGGGCAGAAGCGGATTAGAAGTAGAGTTCCATGTAATAGGCCAAAAAGACGCTGAAAATATGCACAAAGCCTCATCACCAAACATTCAAAGAATTACCCAAAAAACACCAAAACACGAGCTCAGAACAGCATTTGACGGAGAGAAAAGAGAAATCTTAAAACCAGCTGATAGAGTTGACAATTACATCAAAGATAAAGGAAAGATTTTTAAAGGTTTCTTCCCTGATATGATTATTACAGGCGATGTGATCTGTGACAATAATGACATAGCCAAAAACTTACAAAGTAACATCTATGAGGCAGAATTAAAGGCTTTTTTATACCATAACGATTTATACGAAAATGGTGAGTTGCCAGAAAGTGTTGATTTTGATAAATTCTTAAAAACAATGTATTATACAGACGAGAAAAAATACTCTCCTGACAAACTTAAACTTATACAAATAAGACTTAATTTAGCACTTTTAAACCTTAAAAAAAAGAAAAACTTGCGAGGGTTGGAAAGGTTAAATGGTTGAATTACTATTTTTGATTTGTATTTTTTTTGTAATTTACTGCATTTTCATTAGTATTTATTTATTTTTTGGTTTTTGTCTGGTGGTTGTTTTATTATTAAAAGAAGTTTATAATCTTATTACGGAGTCAGGCTTTTAGCGTGGCTCTTTTTTTTTAAAGAAAGGATTTATGAAAATCTGTTTACAGGCTGGTCATAAAAATAGAACTTCTGGAGCAACTGGTGCTCCAAGAGAGCAAGAGTTTAACATTGACATCACAAATAAACTCGAAAGGGAATTAAAAAAACTAGGACAAGAAATTTATGTATGTGATAGTTTTGCCAATAATGATAAAAAAGTAACTGGCAATGATTGGGATTTATTCTTAAGTATCCACTATGACGCAGATATTTATAATAGTGGTGGAGGTTTTTGTGATAGACCAGCGATTGATTATGCAGCAGCTGAGTCTAAAAGAATTATGGAAATAATTGAAGCTAATTATTTTCAAATTACAGGGATTAAAAATGTTCCTCAAAGAAGAAACGCCAACACCTCTAAATATTATATGTGGAATAGCTTGAGTAAAAAAACACCTTGCGTAATTATTGAATGTGGTGTTGGGATGCATAAACCTGACGATTTCAATGTTTTACACAATAATAGAGCCTTAGTGGTAAAAGCATTATTAAGCAGTATTTGTAAAGCTTTAAATATTAAGTTGGCAGATGTGCCAGAAAGTAATTCTATGATAGAAGATCTACTAAAAAAATACAATGTAAAAACTTTAGAAGAGTTTGGTGCAATTGTTGAAAAACACTGTGGAACTGATTTTAATGGTGGTTTCTTAGGAAGTGAGAGAGAAAAAAACAAAAGATTAGAGAAAGAAAACGATGATTTATTGAAAAAAAACAACGATTTAACCAATCGAAATAGTCTACTTGAAGAAAAAAACACCGAGTTAGAAAAATCAATAACTTCATTTCAAGACGCTATTGTTGGTCAAAAACATCATATTTTAAGATTAGAAAGCGAGTTATCAGATTGTAGAAACAGCTCTGGCGATAGTGAGTGGGAATTAAACGGTAAAGAAGTAACTACCATTGAGGGCAACACAACCACGAAATTAAACTATAGAAAAAAATAGAAGTGTGGTATAATAAGTTATTCCTTTCCAGCGTAAGCTAGAAGCGAAAAGACCCAGTCAAAACCTGGGTTTTTTTGTGCTATAATCAAGATGTGAAAAGCAAGAAAATCTGTAAAATCTGTCAGAAACTCCGAGACATCTCATTTTTTGAAACTCCAAAATCACTTTACTGTATTGATTGCAAGAAAAAAGCCAAGAGGGTTAAAAAAAGACAATCTAAAAGCTATCTCAATAAAAAAAAAGACAAAGAATGGGCAGAGGCAGTCAAGCAAAGAGATGGTTATAGGTGCCAGTATTGTGGCAAAACAACCTTTTTAAACGCACATCATATATTTTCAAGAAGTAATTTTACAACAAGGTGGGATTTAGACAATGGTTTAACTTTATGCTCAGGCTGTCACACTCTATCATCTAAATTTTCAGCACATAAAACACCGATTGAATTTATAGATTGGTTAATTGACAAAAAAGGTCAAGACTTTATAAACAAGTTAAGAGCCAAAGCAAGAAGCACGATAAAAGACTAATCAATCAACCTATTTTACCTATTGACATACATTTAAATTGATATAAAATAGATGTATTATAATTAATAAACCCTGAAACGGGATAATGAAATAAAATTTATGAAACCAAAAACAATTAAAATCAACAATGTGGAGTATGTGCGCAAAGATGAATATACTCCTGCACAAAGCTTAGATGGCTTTAAATATGTAGTTGTAAGGACTTATTCAGCAGGATGTTTCGCTGGATACTTAAAAGAAATGAACGGAAAAGAATTAACCCTTTTGAATGCTCGCAGATTATGGTATTGG
>CAYXJQ010000070.1:0-1570 GCA_964464985.1 uncultured Pseudomonadales bacterium
ACTGGACCACAAGAAGAAGAGCCAAAACTACAACCGCCACCACAAATCATAATGTTATTATAGGCTTTTTGACTATAATAAGTTAGGTTGCCAACTACAACGTCGTTACAAAAAACGGCGTTACCACCCCCCCTATTTCCACCAGTAGGAAACTGAGTTAAAAAAGCGCTGTTAAGTGTGGCTTGATAAAAAAGCATGCCACCAGCTGCTAGTCCGAAAGCGGTAACGACCGCTTGTCCGGCAGTAGCCATAGCTCCCGAGCCAAGCTCAGCTAGACTTGCTTTAGCACCAGCTAATTGACCTTGTCCAGCACGCATCTCAGCAGCAACTTCATTTGCTAGCGGACCTGATTCTAAGCCCATAGATTGAACGGTGGAGCCACTGGCCTCAGCCTCTAGAGCATTAGATAGAACTTTATTTCTTGCGACTAGGCCTGTGCCCGCATTTCCAGAAAATAGATTTTTGAAAAAAGATGCAGCTTGTATTGCTAATTTTACAGCTAAGCCTAGTGCTGTAGCAAAAAAGCCAAGAATGGCCAAAAATAGCGCAATTAAAATCTTTAAAAGAGGTTCTAGCTTCTTTTTAATTTCTCCCCAGGCTATTTTTTCAATCATTTGCTTGATTGGTTCTGGTAGGGTTTCGAAAGCTCCGCCTGTAACATAATCTAGTCCAGCTCGAACAGCTTTTTCTCCCAAAAAATCAAGTCCTTGATTGGCAAGATTTTTTATTGCTCCAACTTCCTCTTGAAATTGAGACTTAATACCACCTTCTTCATTAAAGCCTCTGATAAAGGGGTATTGTCCATTTTCATTTGGACCAAAAGCCTGATTATAATTAATAGCTCCCAAATCATAAACAGAGAATTGGGGCAAACTACTTGTTTGTAAAGATATGTTTTGAACCGAAAATTCTTCTTGAGGAAAATAATAATATAGCGTAGTAGTTTGTATACTTGGACCACTGGTGTTACTAATATTGAGGAAGTTTTGTTGATAAATTAGCTGTAGTTGTTTAAGGTTTTGATTTTGCTCATCGCTAAAAGCAGTAAAATCAATTTGGTTTTGAGGAAGACCGGCTAAGGTTTTAGTAACGGCATTCGCGTCAACAACATTTAATTGAGATTGTTGTTTAAGCTGTTGAAAATATATTGTTTGTTTTTGTATTGCCTTTTTATCTTTACTTCCAAGCACATCTTCTGTTTCAATTTTTTCGATATCTTCGGGCGTATAAATTTCGTTAGCAATGCCTTCGTGAATGGATTGACTCCATTCCGCTCTCTGTGTACGCCAATAACTAATAAGTAAATCTTTAATGGCTCGTTCGTTAGCTAAAAAAGTATTTTGACTGATAAAATCTTGTCCAAAATGAGCTTGAAAGCGTTGCCAATTAAAGCGCTCAATGTAATCAACTGGATAATTTTGTTGGATAAAAGTGTCGATCACAGGCAAAATATTTTCTTGAGCAAAGAAAGATTTTTCCATTGCCATGTTGTCGTTGGCAACTATTTCTTGCCATTCACCGAGGAAATTTGTTTTATTAACTCTAACAAAAGTTTTTCTTATATTTTTTA
>CAYXJQ010000071.1:0-2153 GCA_964464985.1 uncultured Pseudomonadales bacterium
TATTTTATTTATCATATATATTTTTTATCAATCTGGACTTTCAGTTTTTAAATCAAAAAATCCATTGGCTAAATTTCTATATTTAGCTGCCATAAGCTCTTCAATCAACGCCATGTTAGATTTTGATTGGCATTTTTTTATTATTTTTTTGTTAACACTCATTTTTTTGGCTTTCATTTTATCTGATTTTTCTAAGATTAATGATAACCAAAAACTAAGGAATTCGAAGTTGAGTTTTTTGTTTATATTAGCTTTTTTTACCTTTATATTGGTTGTTGCTGATATTTTAACTGTTAGTTGGCAATCAAAAAAACCAGAATATTGGTTAAAATTTACTCCGTTTTTAAATTTTGCTGCTAATGCAACGCTCGAGGAGTCAGTAATCAATGTTAGTAATTATGAAAGTTTATACAACTGGTATCGTTATGATACAGGATTTATAAATCGCTTCTTAAATTTAGAAGAACTAAAAGATGAGCGTGAGAAACAGCTGTATTTAGATTTAGCTGAGATAGATCCAGTAAGTTTTATGGCCAAAATTCATTTTAAAGATAGATCTTTAGAAGAAGCTGAGATTTTATTGAAAGAATTATTAAGAATGATAGATAGTTATCAGGCATTTAATGACTATTATTTTATTAGTTATCAGCAGCGAATTGATTTGGCTGAACAAATTTATAGTTTAGGACAAAATGCTTATTTACAAAGTGATTGGTCAAGGGCTAGCTATTTTTATCAATCAGCGCATTTTTTTGATCCTTATATTTTCTTTAACGAACGAGCAATCTTTTTAGATGAAGATAACTTAGATCGACTTTTATTATTTTTTTTAAATTTTCAAGATTTTTCACCACATGAGAGTGGAGATTATTATCATTATCTATTTTTATATAGACAGGTGATAACTAAGCTTTTTAAAGATAATCAGTTGTTAGAATTTAAGCAGTTAGTAGGGGCAATGTTTGATCAGGAGCCAGAGTCAAAAGATTATCTAACTAATCATTTACAAGAATTAGTGATCAGTGAAGAGCAAACACAAGCTCTTATTCATGTTGAAGAAAATTATAAATCTAATTAAAAGTTTTTAAACTAGTTGGAAATTAAAGCATCAATTCCGGGTAACTCTTTACCACTCAAAAACTCTAAGGCAGCTCCGCCAGCAGTAGATATATGGGTAAATTGTTCGTGTAATCCTGTTCGATTAATAACACTATTGCTTTCTCCACCACCTACTAGTGAAATGGCGCCTTTTTGAGTGGCGCGCGCAATTGCGCGCGCTACCTCTCGACTACCACGAGCAAATGTGGGATTTTCAAATACTCCCATGGGACCATTCCAAACAATAGTTTTTGCTTCTTTTAGAATATAGCGATAGAGTCTAATAGTTTCTGGACCGATATCCAAATATTTAATGTCTCGATCATTGTCAGTGTCCGCAACGTCTGACAGCAAAGTGATCTTTTCGCCTTTTGTAGCTTGGGCATTTTTAGCGGCTAATACGTCGATTGGTAGAACAATTTTAGGAAGTGGTAAATTTTTTCGATCTTTGCCAATCTCCTCAAATAAAACTCGTTCTGTGGTGTGTTCAATCAATATTTCTTTTGCCATTTTCATAATTGTTTCAACTTCATCTGGTTCTTTTTCTTCGTTTGCGCCAATAAAAGATCGATGCGTTTCAATTCCTCCAGCTCGAAGCATAGCGTTGGCTATGCCACCTCCCACCAGAACCACATCTGCTAAACGAGATAAATTTTGCATAGTAGCTACTTTGTCGGAAATTTTAGCGCCACCCATCACTAAAACTAGAGGACGTTTAATATTTTCTAAAGCTTTATTGAAATGTTCAACCTCTCGTTTAAAGTTAAAACCAGCAAAACTAGACAAACGCTTAGCCAAACCAACTACGCTAGCATGGGCTCGATGGCTAGCACTAAAAGCTTCATTAATAAAAATTTCTGCTCCACTATCTTTGATTAATTGCCTAGTGAAATTGAGATTGTTTGCTTCCTCTCCAGGATAAAAACGCAAATTCTCTAATAATAGCGCTTGGCCACCAAGCAATTTTTTTGATTTTTCTGCAACTTTTAATCCAACGCAGTCATCAACGAACTCAACGGGTAAATCTAAATTATTTTTCAAAAATTTGGCCACTG
>CAYXJQ010000072.1:0-8514 GCA_964464985.1 uncultured Pseudomonadales bacterium
GGGCCAGGTAGAGATGTTGCTCTACGTGTATTGAGAGCCCAAGGAATCAGAGTAACTATGATTGCTGATCTGACACCAGTACCACACAATGGTACTAGACCAAGAAAGGCTAGAAATTAAATTTTTAAGAAATTAATATGGCAAGATATAGTGGTCCAAAACAAAAATTACAAAGACAAATCGGAGAAGATTTGGGTTTAAAAACTAACGCTTTAAAAACAGCTAGGCGTTTGGCTGTTAGACCTGGTCAGCATGGTGCTAAAGCACATCGAAGAATGTCCGATTATGCACTGCAGTTGAAAGAGAAACAGAAATTAAAATACATTTACGGTATTTTAGAGAGACAATTACGTAAAATTTTTGAAGAAGCTAGTAAGAATCCTGCAGCGACTGGTACTGCTTTATTGAGTTTACTGGAAAGACGTTTAGACAATGTTGTTTATCGTGCTAGTTTTGCTTTAACTAGAGCTTCTGCTAGACAGCTAGTTAATCATGATCACTTTTTGGTTAATGGGAAGAAAATGAATATTCCATCTTATGTAGTTTCTGTGGGAGATGTGATTAGTATGAAAAAGAGTCGAACAGCTAAGATCCCACAAGTAGCAGCGGCTATCGAAGAAGAAAGAATGATTCCTGATTGGTTGGAAGTAAAAGGAACTTCAATTAAAATTGCAAAATTACCAATTAGAGAAGATATCGTTGAAAAAATTGAAGAACAATTAATAGTTGAATATTACAATAGATAATAATTATAAATCTAGAAACAGATTCCTCTTATGAGGGAGGTGAAACAAAGGAGAAAAAAACATGGCAAAAGCCTTAGAAAATTACAATATTATTAGCCCAGTATTTACTGTGAGTGAAGTAGAAACTAATGGTTCACGTTCAAGCATTGTTGTTGAGCCTTTAGAAAATGGCTATGGTCATACACTTGGTAATGCATTACGTCGAGTTCTACTCACCTCTATACCAGGTTTAGCCATTACTAAATTAAGTATTGAAGGTGTTAGTCATCAGTTCACTACTTACGAAGGCCTAAAAGAAGACATAGTTGATTTAATTTTAAATCTAAAAAACATTCGTATAAAATCAGACAGTGATGAGTCAGGAATTTTGAGACTTAATGCTAAGGGTCCTAAGGAAATTACTGCCAAAGAAATTGAGTGTGAAGCTGGTTTTGAGATTATCAACAAAGATCTTTACCTAGCGACCCTTGCTAAGGGAAAAAGCATCGAAATTGAAATGGTGGTGGAGTCTGGTCTAGGCTATAAGTTAGCTAAAGAAATAGAAATTGAGAATGTTGGTCAAATAGCGGTTGATGCCCTATTTTCACCAGTAATCAAGGTGGCCTACCACGTTGAGGCTACTCGAGTTGGTAGTCGTACTGACTATGATCGAATTGTTTTTGATATTAAGACTGACAGCAGTATTACTCCGTTACAAGCTGTCAAGCAAGCCAGTGAAATTTTAATAGCTCAATTTAAACAAATCGTCGATCCAGTATTGCCAGAAGTGGAAGAAGAATTGCCAGAAATAAGCCCTGAAGAATTAGAAGTTATGCGTTTGACCGTAGAAGAATTGGATTTGCCTACCAGAATTGCCAATGCCTTGCGTAAAGGTGGTTTTGAAACTGTTAAAGATCTTTTGGCTGCTAATAAAGCTGAGATATCTAAGGTGAAAAATTTGGGAGGTAAAAGTATAGATTTGATTGAAGAAGCATTGTCTAAAAAAGGAGTGGTGTTGCCAGCCTAGGAGTCGAACATGAAACATCGTATAAAAGCTAAACATTTTAATCGTGATACACAAAGTCGTAAGGCTTTATTTCGTAATTCATTGCGTGGTCTAATAGAGCATGGTCAAATTGAAACAAGTGAAGCTAGAGCAAAAGAGCTACGTCGTTTGGCAGACAAACTAATTAGTCGTGCTCAAAAAGGCGATCTAGCTGCTCGTCGAGAAATTCACAAATTTTTTGGTAAAAGAGATGTGGTTAACACTCTTTTTGACCAGGTAGTTCCAGCTCTAGGAGATCGAAAAAGTGGTTTTTGTAGTCTAGAAAAGCTGAGTAATCGTCGTGGAGATAATATGATAGTTTATCGTTTAAGTTTACTGCTTGATGAAAAAAAATGGCAAAGTTTAAAAAATGAGAATAAAAAGGTTGAAAAAAAGAAATTAAAAACTGCTAAAAAAAGCTCAGCTAAGAAAAAATTAGAGCCCAGCGTTAAAAAAACAACTAAAAAAATGACAAGCAAAAACACTGCTAAGAAAAAAGAGGATAAAAAATAATCATGTCAAACAATAAAACTTTTATTCAAAAGAAAGAAGAAATCAAGCGCCAGTGGTTTGAATATGATGCTGAAGGCAAAGTTTTGGGTCGTTTAGCCACTGAAATTGCTGAAAAACTCATTGGTAAGCACAAAGTGACATATACGCCTCATAATGATGGTGGTGACTATGTGGTAGTAATCAATGCTGAGAAAATAGAAGTTACTAGAAACAAGGCTAATAAAAAAATTTATTATTGGCACACTGGTTTTCCAGGAGGTATTAAACAACGAACTTTTGCTGAAATGATTGAAAAAAATCCAAGTAAAGTGATTGAGTTGGCAGTTAAAAACATGCTTCCAAAAAACCGTCTCCGTGATCAACGTTTGTCGCGATTGAAAATTGTTGTGGGAGACAAACATCCTTATCAGAGTCAAATAAAGGCAAAATAGTATGGCAATCCGCATGAACAAAAAAACCAATAAAATTAAGAAGGTGGTTAAGAAAACTCCTAAACTTAAAGCTAAAAAAGCTCAAGCTAAAGCTACCGTTAATTTTAAACTGCCAAACAGCAAATATGTTGAGTCTATTGGTCGTCGTAAAACTGCTAGTGCTAGAGTAAGAATTTATGAGGGTAGTGGTGATTTGGTGGTTAATGATCAATTAGTAACAGATTATTTTTCTGGTATCAGAAATGCTGCAGCTATTTATATGCAGCCTTTTAATTTGACAGGAACAAAGGGTAAGTTTGCTTTTTCTATCAAAGTCACTGGTTCAGGAAAGAGAGCACAATTAGATGCTGTGGTACATGGTTTAGCAGGTGCCCTTATTAAACATAATCCAGAATTTCGTACTTTTTTGAAACCAGCTGGTTTATTAACCAGAGATGATCGCATGAAAGAAACACGCAAAATTGGTATGGGAGGAAAAGCTCGTCGTAAGAGACAATCTCCTAAACGTTAAACCAATATCCTTAATTAATTTATTTTTTATAATAAAAAACCCACTAAATAAGTGGGTTTTTAATATTTAATTCTTTTTTTACCAAATTTCTCTTTTAAGAGGTTTTCCTACTCGGAAATTAACAACTCGGTGACCTTTAACAAGTTGACGTTTGGTTTTATCACCAAAAGGCTCAACATGTTTGTCTTCTACTTTACCAACGTAAAAAGTGCCGAAACCGGAAATAACGGTTTTTTCACCTTTTTTTAAAGTACGAATAATTTCATCAAAAATTGCTTCAACAGCTTCGTTTGCAGCTTTTTTAGTTAGGTGGGCTTTTTTAGCTACAATGTTAATTAGTTCAGACTTGGTCATTGCTTGCTCTTTCTTTTTTAATTTATAATTTGCTTTTTTAAGTATGAATTAGTGTACTAGTTTGAGTTATTAAGTCAAGTGGCAATTAAAGCATTTTTTGTTGATGTAGCAATACAGACATCATTCCTAAAAAATCATAGGCGAGGTCACGAGTACTAGCATACCGGCCTCCAACCGCAGACTGATGTAATTCATCACTAATGGCATAAAGTAAGGTTAAAAACAGTGGCCAAAGATAGTGTTTTTTGGTCAAATTTTTAGCGGGATTAGTCTTTGAGTAAGCTTGAAAGATTAAATAATAAAGAATTGCATAGACAAACATGTGTGCCATTTTCTTAAAGAGAAAATCTAATAAAGAAATGTTGAATCCTGGTAGTCTTGTTTGGTCAGATAAAATAAATATAAGTAAGGCCCACAAAACACTAAGTAGGTAGGCTTTAACATAAAGACTAAAAGGCTTGTTTTTAGTGTTGGTGATTTTGCTCATAGCTTAGTAAAACTGCAGCAATAATAAGTAGAGAACTTCCTATTATAGCATTGACGATAGCTGTTTTAAGAATTCTTTGACCTAAAAAAACCAGGCGAGGCTTGGGAAAGTCTTGGGTGTTTTGGCAGTCAATCTTTAAGTTTTTAAAATTTTGATAATTGCCAAAGTATTTTTCTAATATATCTTGCTTATTAAGTATCTCTTTTTGTTTAATTGTTATTTTGTCTGTTTGATCCAATTCAAGTTTTTTTTCAGTTTCTTGATTTTGAGCTTCATTAATTGTTGGGATGGGGCTGATAGTTGGGCTAGGGGTGTTGCTTGGAGTAACTGTGGCTTCATTGATTGGAGTGGGAATTACATTGAGTGCGAGAGGACTAGGTTCACCAAGGACAAAAGAAGAATTTTCAATATCAGTTCGTAACCAGCTTAAGTCCTTTTGACTACTGGTGTAGGTCATTTCATCAATAAGTTCTCCTTCTACATTTTTTAAGATGACGCTGTCGCCATCATTATTAAGACCTGATAATTCAACTATCAAGAGGTTGTCTAAGCAGTTTTCATTTCCACTAAATTGATAAATAATTCGTTTGTTATCGCTAATAGTAAAATTCTTGTATTCTTCAGGAAAAAATTGCTTATCTCCAAAATTAAGTATTTCTACCCATTCGCTACCAGAGCTGGGATTAGGGAAGACTTCATTGATAATAAGTGTTGGGACTAAAGTGTTCACCTAAATATTATTGATTGAGAATTAGACAGATGTTTGACAATAAAAAGCTAGGCATTAAAAAACCAGCTCATCTGAGCTGGTTTTTCTTGGTTTTTAAATCAATTGCTTGAATTAATAACGGTCGCTACGGCCACCTGAACGGTTACCTCCGTAGTTGCGTTGACCACCGAAACCACCACGTTGGTTATCACGGGGTTGGCGGGGTCTAGCCAAATTAACGATGACTTCTCGGTCGCCAATCTTTTGACCACTCATGCCATCAATGGCAGCTTGAGCTTCTTCTTCGCTGTTCATTTCGATAAAGGCAAAGCCTTTTGGTCGACCTGACATACGATCAGTGATCAAGTTTACACTGGCGATTTCGCCAAATTTAGAGAAAGCTTCTTGCAGTTCCTCTTGAGTAGTACTAAAAGGTAGATTACCAACAAAAAGTTTCTTTTTGTTTGGTTCTTCTTGTCTATAATCAGACATGTTTTCCTTTTTTCTGTTGCAAATTTTTTTGCAACACTAATAATAATTACCCTTAATTAAGGGTCATCTTGTGTTTTGAACTATGGAGGAAATAATATTGGACCTCTGCACGTTTTCAATCTAAGACTAAGTACATTATATCATTAAATCGCTAGAAAACTAGAGTTATTAGTTTAAACAGTTTTTTGGTGCTTCTGGAGGGAATCGAACCCTCGTTTTTGGTTCCGGAAACCAATGTTTTATCCACTAAACTACAGAAGCAAAAAATTAAAAGTATTTTAAAAAATTAGATGCTAGGGCCAGCACACTGACTTTCACACTCAAAAAATTTATTTGGATCTTCTGCAAATTGTTTTTCACAATCCTCTACACAATTTTTACAGATTTCAAATTCAGGCTCAGCAAGCACTTGGCATTCACCGTCAATCACTGCACAGCTGGCAAACTGGCGACAGCTGTCACCCGCTACATAAACTAAAGTGCACATTTCAGCAATATTTGGCCCACAACTAATTTCTAGGCCATGACAGTTTTCTATACCGCATTCTGGGTCAGCAATTGGTTTGAGACTAGTTGGAGGATTAATGTCTCTGGGCAACTTATTAGCTTTATCTTGATTGCTCCACCATGAATAAATAAATAATGCGCTGGTCAATACCATTATAGTTAATATTATGTTTTTAGCTTTCATATTAGTTTCCCCTTGCTTAAGTCACTACTTTTATTATTGTACTATAATAAAGTCATGAAAGATCTCAATATTGTCATTATTATTGGAACCAATAGAAAAGACAGGCAGTCAATTAAAGTGGCTCGTCTTATTTATAAGATAGCCAAAAATTTTGTTGGTTTCGAGCCAACGATGCTTGATCCAATTAAATTTGAGTTCTCAAGCAAGGATGTTGAACCAACACGCAGTGATCCTAGTTACAAAAAAATTATTGAAGAAGCAGATGCTTTTCTGATTGTGGTGCCTGAATATAATCACTCTTATCCAGCTGCTCTTAAACGTGCTTTAGATAGTGAGTATAGCGTTTATTTACATAAACCCGTAGCTTTAGCAGGAGTTTCTAGTGGGCCTTGGGGAGGAGTCAGGGCTATTGAATCTATATTGCCAGTATTACGAACTCTAGGACTAGTAATTTCTAAGCAAGACCTAAATTTTCCAAGGGTCCAAGAACTTTTTGATCAGCAGGAAAATTTAAAAGATGCAAAATATATACAAAGAATTGAAAAAGCGCTAGAAGAATTATTGTGGCTGGCTAAGACTTTAAAATGGGGCAGAGAGAATCCTGCTTAATTTTCAACTTATATTTACCGTGTGGTGCTATTAATTACTATGATGTTTTTTAGCCAGTAATAAAGTATTTTCTAGCAGACAAGCAATTGTCATGGGGCCGACTCCACCCGGAACTGGCGTAATATATCCAGCTATTTTTTCAACTTCAGCAAAATCAACATCGCCAGTTAAACCCCGGTCAGTGCGATTGATGCCAACGTCAATTACGACAGCCCCTTTTTTAACCATGTTTTTATTAAGAAAATTAGCTTGACCTATGGCGGCAACGACAATATCTGCTTGAGCACTGGTTTCAGTTAAATTTTTTGTTCGAGAGTGGCAAATCTCTACTGTAGCGTTACTAGCCAAAAGCATTAGGGCAATTGGCTTGCCAACTAGATTGCTTCGGCCGATGATCACTGCTTTTTTACCTTCCAGTTCAATTTTGTATTCCTCCAACATTCTCATGATTCCCTTGGGGGTACAGGGAGCTAATAACTCATTTAACTTGGGTAAGCGCTTTTTCAGACACAACTCGCCAACATTATATGGATGAAAAACATCAACATCTTTTTGGGGATCAATATTATCAATAATAATTTTTTCTTCTAAATGTTTGGGTAGTGGTAATTGCACTAAAATAGCGTGGATTTTGGGATTCTTATTAAGTCTTTTAATTTCAGCTAACAGTCTATCTTGGCTTATATCCTTTTCTAAGACAATTTTTTCACTATAAAAGCCAACTTTTTTACAAGCTTTTTCTTTGCTATTTACGTAAACTTGTGATGCTGGATCACTACCAACTAAAAGCACAGCTAAGCCCGGTTGAAAACCAAGAGATTCCACCTCTTTTCTTATTTTATTTTGAATCTTTTTTGATAAAGCGCGACCATCAATTAACTGAGCCATATGTTTATTCCAACCTCCCCTTTTTTGAATGGGAAGTTTTAAACTAACTGATAATGTTTTAGTTTTTTTATAGTGGCCAATTAAAACAAACCCACAATAATATCTCGATCATTAATATCTATGTTGTCAGAAGCAGGTTGTTTGGGTAGGCCAGGCATAGTCATAATGCTGCCAGCAATTACCACAAAGAAACCTGCACCAGCACTCAAGCGAATTTGTCTAATTTTGATTTTAAAATTTTCTGGTTTGCCCAACAACCGGGGGTTGTCTGAAATTGAAGACTGAGTTTTAGCCATGCAAATTGGCAAAGCAGTAATATTCCATTTTTCAAATCTCTTTATCGCTTTGCGAGCGGCACTGCTCCAAATTACTCCATCGCCCCCATAAACTTTTTCTACTATTTCTTCTACGGAGTTTTTTAAACCTTTTTTGGGATTGTAAATATAGCTAAAATTATTCTTGTGTTTAACTAACTGCAGAACCTCTTTGGCTAAATCCTGACCCCCCTTTGCACCCTTGGCCCAGACGTCAGACATAATAGCTTTGACCCCTTGTTCTGCACAATATTTTTTGATCAATTTAATTTCTTGTGGAGTGTCACTGCTAAATTTATTAACAGCCACTACCAGTGGTAAACCAAATTTTTTGATATTTTCGATGTGCTTGCCCAAGTTAGCTAAGCCAGGCTGCAATTCACCTTTGCCATGATGCTTCAGTGCTCGAATAGTACTAACCAAGACCACAGCATTTGGTTTTAGCTTACCGATACGACACTTAATATCTAGGAATTTTTCGGCACCCAGGTCAGCACCAAAACCAGCTTCAGTAACCACAATATCTGCTAACTTAAGAGCTGTTTTAGTAGCAATCAAAGAATTACAGCCGTGAGCAATATTGGCAAATGGACCGCCGTGAATGAAAGCTGGCGAACCTTCTAGAGTTTGTACGAGGTTGGGTTTAATTGCATCTTTAAGTAAAACCGTCATTGCGCCAGCAGCTTTTAAGTCTTTAGCAGTTACTGGCTCACCCTTGGTGTTAGTGGCAACGATCATTTTTTCT
>CAYXJQ010000073.1:0-8801 GCA_964464985.1 uncultured Pseudomonadales bacterium
AAGGAAGCGTCGCATAGTGGCCAATTGCACAGGTTTGCTAAACCTGAACCCTTTTGGGTTTCGTGGGTTCGAATCCCACCGCTTCCGCAACAGTTGAAAAGTTCTGGTAGACCCGTCTAATATCTATTAATAGGTTGATGGGGCTTGCTAAATTTCCTCGATTTGAACATTTTTCGGTTTAACAGCCTATAGAATTAGTGGTTTAGGAATCATTTTATTCAGAAATAACTATTATTAAAAGCAAAATTACTGTTTACAACTACTGTAAGAAAGCGCTATTTTTTGACTGTTCAGTTTATTTTTTTTATAATATTTGTTTATGAGCAATAAAATAGTTTTTTGTAACAACTGTCATTATGTTGGTAAATCAAAGATGAAAGGAAGCGTGGGCATACTTATTCTTTTGTTGGTTATTTTCTTTCCAGCAGGTATTATTTATGCTATTTTCATGTCAGTTGGCAACACAGAGGCTTGTCCACAGTGCAACAGTAGTAATACAATTCCTTATTACAGCCCAAGGGCAAAAGAGTTAATGAAAGAACACAATGTTAAATTTGACGACATTGACGCCACCTTTTTGTTAAATGAAAAAAAGCCCTGGTACAAAAAGTGGTGGGTCTGGGCTCTTGGTTTCTTCTTTTTTTATATGCTCATGATTACGATACTTATTTAGCCCGACTGGATAAGTATTGGTAAATATCATTAGAACTCATTATAGTTTTTAATAAATCCTTTATTATTGACTACAAATAATCGATAGTCTTCTTGAAATTGTGATAGAATATCAGAAACTTATTGTTATCATACTATGGAACCATATATGAGCAAAAAAACTCTTTCCCTTGCATTTTTTATATTTCTAATTTTGGTGATAGGGGGCATTGCTTATTATATTTTTTCTAACAAAGTCGTAATTGATGAGGAAGGAGGTGTGTTAACACAACAAGATGCTGTTATAACCCAGGAAACCTCTTACGAAAAAGATGGCAATGTGTTTAAATTCAAAAAAAACAAAGTTACAAAAACAGCAGAACTTGAAATAAGTTATGGAATATCGAATGAAGATGAGTTTGTTGATTTTTTTGGAGAAAAAGTAACCATGATGCCATTTTTTATTAATTTAACATGTGGAATAATTAACACTGGCTTCTTTGATCCTGAGCGATTGGAAGAGTGGGATAATGATCAAGTTGAGGATGTAGAAGCTCTAACAGAAAACAATGATTTTAAAAATGCTTTAGAAGGCTATAAAGTTTCAAGTTTTAAATTAGAATATAAAAACAGTGAATCTGGCGATTTGATTGCCACTTGTCAGTCGAATCAAAAGGGATTTGAAAATATTAACTTTGTTACATACCGTGATTATTCAGAATATGGTTCTTTTTTAGGTCATAAAATTGGAGAAATACCAGAATAAACAATGTATCTTAAAAAAAATATATTTCTACTATTTGGTGCAATTATTATCTTTGGAATAGGTTTTATTTTTGGAATGGAGTATAAAGCTATCCAAGTGCGTAGTGCGTTGAATGCAGTTTCTAAAAATGAAGACCTCATTCAAACACCAACCAAGCATCCTTTTGATGAAATAGATATAGCAGATGAAGATTCCAAACTTATAGTAAAAAACGTTGGAGAAGAAGTTGTGCTTGCTACCGGAAATATAACAATTAATGGTTCTGAAGAAACTCAAACGCTTACAAGCAAATATAGCTCTCCTAAAATAGCTAAAGAAGGAGCAAAATTTATCATAATTAATCTGGACATTATTAATACAACTAAAAGTGAATTTTCTTTCTATCCTGACAATGTGTTTATATTAAGAGATAGCAAAGGTAGAGAATTTAGAACTTATAGTGATAGCATAGGTGCACTAGACAATTATATTGATTATAGAACTCTTTCTCCAAGTATTAAAGAGTCCGGCTTTCTAACCTATGAGGTACCTAACGATTCTATAGAATATTCATTAATAGTTTCTAAGGCTGGCACCAATGAGATTTATTCACTAGAAGTAAAATGAGACTGAACTAATAACACAACTAAAAGAATAAAATAAAAACTCAATTTTGTTCTGTTAAAAGAAAGAAATACTTGCTGCAAATGTGAAACAATGAGAGAAGATGATAGTACATGGCTAGAAAAAACAAAGCAATTTACTTGGGAAATATACCTTCAGATTGGTTAAAAACTCCACCCAAAATTAATGATTGGGAAACTTACGAAACAGAAGATATTTTCGCAACAAATTTAATTACTATTCCTAATAATTACCTGTTAACTCTTGGGTCAGGAATTTGTACTTCCTGTCCAAACTTATATTCTTCAATGGCAACAACTCCTGCCTATCCGCTTCCAACCTCAACTCAAATATACGTAGCTGGTAGAGATGTTATTCGTTGGGGAGGTCCAACAGATCCATATGAAGTAGATTTTGACAGATATATATTTACTCCACTAGAAAAAGATCAGTCTGTTGCTATATTTAAGGCTCCAAAATCTGAACCACACCACTTAAGCGATGTGCCCAATTTAATTACAAAAGTTCCAAAAGATTGGCAAGAAATTTTTATATCAATTAAAAATGGCGAGTTTAAATAATTTCAATTTTTTTATTCATTAATTTAAACTTCGTTCTAATCATTCCTAACGCTTCTCGTCGATCATCCGAGCTTCCAGTTTTTAAAACATGTTTTATGTAATTAATCGCCATTTCTTCGTCATTGGATTTCACCGCTGAATTTTCAATTTCTTCTAGGTTTCCAGACAGATATTCTTGATGTAATACTTCAGACCTTAGTTTGTGAAATCTCTCTATGTCGATTTTGAGCTTCTTGGCAATTTTGGGCTTATTAATTTTTACATTGTTTGCATTGATATGGGCTAGTAATTGTTTAATTAAATCTTCTTCAGTGATATATGGTTCATCACAATCGTAATCTACAGATCTTGCGCAGTGGTAGTAGATGTGCTTATTGTATCCTCCATACTTAAGCTTTTTATATTTTTCCTCAGCGGTTACTCCACCACCACATGATCCGCAGACGCACAGTGTTTTGAATGGAAACCTCTTTTTGTGCCAATTTTTTGGAGGGGTTAGTAATTGTTTTTGTACTTTATCCCAAAGCTCTTTTGTTACTAGTGGCTTATGAATTCCTTTATACCAATCATCTCCGTATTGAAACTCTCCATAATAGAAAGGGTTCTTTAGTGTCGAGTAAATCTTACTAAGAGCTAGTAACTTATCGTTTTTTGTTTTAAAACCAATTTCCCTGAGCCATTTTTGAATAGTTCTACCACTATGACCTTGCTTTGCAACTCTACGAAACATTTCCTGTACAACCCATGAACGTTCTGGATCAGGCACTACTTCACTGATTCTATTGTTGTTTAGCACGTTTAAGTATCCTATTGGTGACACTCCTGGTCTAATTCCCATCTCACACTTAGCTTTCAGTCCTCGTTTAACATTAATCCCTCGATTATCATTTTCAAGCTTTGCTTGAGAACAGAGAATCATTAGTAAAAATTTTTCATTCGGACTGTTAGTAAAACTTTGTGAATAGGTCTGAATTTTAAGAAGTTTACTTTGATCCATTAAATCCACCAGTGATCCAAGATCTCCAGCATTTCTACTTAAACGGTCAGGCGCCCAAGATAATATGCCATTAAAAATACCCTTATCAATGTCTTTTATAAGTTGGACAAAAACTGGTCTACTGCCAGATTTTTTAGCTGAATGACTCTCTTGCCTAGTCGCAGTAATAGTAAGATTCTCTTTTTTTGCCAACTCTTGCATCTCTTTGATCTGTGAGTCAATTGACATAGTTTGACGCTCATCTGATTCACTAGATTTTCTGGCATATAGACAGTATTGTATTGACATATGTCTCCTTTCTTAGGGGGTACAAGGTACCGTAGTGGTACAAAAAGTCTAGCCTCAGTTTAAATAAAATAAATCATTGGTGGATGATAATTCTTAATTACTATTTGACTTATTAATAAAGAAAAAGCATCAGCTAAATCGTCATACCTCTCTTTACCAAAACCAACTAATTGTATTATTAGATCCTCACAACCACTTTTAGGGAACAATATTTTTCCAGACTTTAAAAGGTGTGATGTGAATGCCAGTCTAGATCTCTTATCACCGCCAACTTTTACTCCTTTCACACCAACACCTTCGTGATTAAGTTGTTGTACAATTGCCTCTTGATATGCTACTTGCTCAATAAATGTATAAACTCTCCTACCAGGAGCTATACCTTTATTAATCTCTTTAATTTTTTGTGTGGTTTCTGGAAATGTCATTCTTTTATTCACAAGGTTGGGAAAAATGAAAATTTTCATTTCTGATCCTGCTCCAAATACATACGCTGATACCATAGAAGTCTTGTCTGCAGCACTTTGCTGAGAAATTGCTAAATCAACTCCAGTGGCTGCATACAAAAAATCTCCACCCTTAAGTGGAGGCATTTTGTCGTAGTATTGAATCCATTGAGGATGAATTGCTTGATCAACGTCTGCAACTAATCGAAGCAAATATTCTCTCTGCCACGAGCTTTCATTTGCCACTCTTCTTTTTAGCTGTAAGATCTGCTCGTTGCCAGGAAAGCGATTTTTCCACGTTGGCTCTAAATTCTCATCTAAGAGTGGATATTTTTTGAATACCCCATCCATTTGATTTTCAGTAATGTGTTCTGCCAATCTCATTTGCACTGAATCATCATGAAGAAGATTTCCAACGATCACAATCTTAGTGTTTTCGTGGCCAGCAGGAATCACATCTCCCATCACCCACTCATAGGTTTTATCCCTTTGTTCTTTAGTTTTGACAGAAGCGAGATCTTCAATGTCATCAAGAATTATTAAGTCTGGTCGATGTTGATGATGACGAGCTCCCCTCATACTTTGATCAATTGAAATAGCAGATATTCGTGCGTCATACTTAGGAATCACAATTGAAGAAGACCTCCACTCATCAGATATCTCTTGGAATGGACCTATATCACTTTTCATTAATTCATTGGACTCTAGTTCTTGCTTGATGTTTGCTAAGTGCAACTTAGCCTGAGTTTGAGTTTGGCTGACTAGCAATACAAACTTTTTTTCTAACCTACCCGTAATTGACCAAATTGGGAATGATTGCGACAAAATAGTAGACTTAGCTGAACCCCTAAAAGCCATGATATTAATTAACGTTAACTTCTCATCCTCAGTAAAGGCAAACATCTCATAATGAAATGGGGCAAAATCATATTCCATATAGTCACTCATGTACAAAAGAAAAAACCACAAATGACTACCACCAGCTAACTTTTGGCGAACAAGAGGTTCTTTTCTGATCTTTTCAATTTCTTTTCGATCTAATTTGGTTGCATTATTTTTCATTATCAATCTTTCCACTTGATAGCTGACTGGCCAGTGATAGTGCTTTTTGAATTAGTTTTTCTTGTTTTTTTGTAAGTGTCTGTACCTCATGTCCCAACTTTCCGTGCAACTCTACTTTGGTAGCGTAAGCTTTGTGGTGATGCTTGAGCCAAAAAATAATAGCTGTCATGTTTTGCTCTCTAATTGCCGATAGTAGTTGTGACTCAGCCATGTCATTAACCAACTCACTTCCTTCTTGCAAAGCTTGATCTGATTTTTTACAAAAATCTTTATTATTTCTCCACCTATAATAGGTTGAGCGAGAAATACCAACCTTTTCACAAACGATCTGAACAATTGGAGTTTTTTTAAGTTGTTCAATCACCAACTCACGATTCTTGACAGTGCGAACTTGTATATCTTTATTGCTCATTCTGACTTTTAACTTGTATTACTTCTTTATTCGTTAGTTTTTGCCAACGGTTAATAATTACCTGACAGTACTCAGGATCAAGCTCCACGGCCAAGCACTTTCGCTTAGTTTGCTCACAGGCCAATAAGGTAGAGCCACTGCCAGCAAAAGGTTCATAGACAACGTCATTAATCTGAGTACTGTTTAAAATAAGTCGTCTAAGTAACCCAACAGGTTTCATGGTCGGATGTAGACTACTCTTGTTTGGCTTTGGATAAAAAATGATCGACTTGTCTTTAGCTTTGTAAAATTGATGCTTTCCATACCAACCGTAAACAATCAACTCATGCTGAGGAAGATAATCCATTCGTCCAACTACAGCATGGTTTTTAATCCAAATGAGCAGTTGAGTAAATCTAAAATCCGCCTGATCCATTCCATCTTTAAGAGCAAACAGCATTTTATCTGAGTTGAAAATGTAACAAGTGTTTTTTTTAGTTAAATAAGGCTTTATTGGCTCCAGCCAATCAACAGTAAATTGGGCATATTCAACACTTGTTTGTTTATGATCATTGATAATTTTTTTATGTTTACCTGATTGTTGAAAGCTACTTTCCACATAGGAAACCCCATAGGGTGGGTCTGTCACAATACAGCTTACTTTAAAATTTTCTACAAGTTCGCCAATAAGTTTCGAGTTGGTACTGTCTCCACAAGCTAATTTATGTTCACCAAGCTGATAAATACACCCTTTGTTAATTAACACACGTCGCCTCCTTTCCGGTTAGTTGTTGCCAGCGATCAATAATAACATCACAAAACACAGGATCAATTTCTGCCAAGAATGCTTTTCGCTTCATCTGTTCACAAGCAATGAGTGTTGAACCACTACCACCAAACAAATCCAATATGACATCGTTAGGTTTAGTGCAACGACGAAGTGGTTTTTCGTGGAGAGTTATTGGTTTCTCTGTTGGATGTAGATAATCTTGACCTGCCTTACGCTTCACTAACCAAATTGAAAACAAATCTAGAATGTCGTCAGATAAACGATTGCCGGTCGTTACCTCTTTGTTAAGAACTTCGTTAAGATTGGTCATTTTTTTATCAAGATATGGATTGCCAATTGTCCCATATACACATGGTTCATATACTTTGTTAAATGCAACCTGAGGAGTGGGATTAATATTATTTTTTACCCAAAAACAAACCCGCTGATGCTTAATACTTAATTCTTGGTACAACTGTTGTAATAAACCAATCCAATTTTCATCACACCAATAAAAGATATGCACATCATCCAGAGCAACTAACAGAGCACTTTTTAGTGTTTGTTTGATAAAATCCCTGTAGTCTTTAGCAGACTTATTGTCATTGGTTTTTGAACCCCCGTACTTGCCTTTTGTACTGACTCCGTCTGAGTAATTAAGTGAAATGTTATACGGAGGATCACAGTAAATCATATTGACTTTGGTATTATTAAGTAGTTTTTGAACAACATTAGAATCAGTCGCATCACCGCAGAGCAGAAAGTGATCTCCTAACTGATAAAAATCACCTATTTTTGACTTAGGCTTTTTATGATCTTCAAGAGACTTCTTGAGATCAAACTTGTCATCTTCAATAGAGAGCTGTCTATCCCAAATCAAAGAAAGATCAGAGTCATTAAAACCAGCTTCAAGAAGTAAGCCAATATCAAACTCTTTAAGCAAATCAAAATTCCACTCACCAGTATTTTGGTTAAGTCGCAAATTGAGCTCTTTTTCTTTATCCTCGTCTGGAATATGTAAATAGACAACTGGAACTCTAGAAAATCCTAATTTTTTTGCAACCCTTAATCGAAAGTGACCACCAATAACAACATTTTTCCGATTGGGAGCAGAATTGACAATTATGGGGTCAACCAATCCAAACCTTTTAATACTCTCAGTTAAATTTTTCTCCGATTGATCGGGCCATTTTCTTGGGTTGTATATTGCAGGTTTAAGTTTAGATATTTTGACCTGTGTAATTTGTAAACTCATATATCCATAGAATACGGGTTTTAAAATAAAACTTCACAGGGGGAATAAAGCTAGGGCTTATATACCCTAGCTTGGTAAAAATCTAGATTCAATACTTTTTTTAAAATCAGAAACTGCTTGTGCGTCTTGAAATTCAAGCTTATCTGCAATCTTTTTGTGTGTGTACCCGATAGACTCCATTTTTCTTAGGTCAAGGTATTTTTGATAATTTTCGTCACTCCATGGCTTTTTTCGTGATTGACCAACCGGCATCATAGATTGATATTTTTGCACTTGCGACCAAATATTCTTGATATCTTTAAGGGAAGTGTCTTTGTTAATTACTAAAGATAGATGAGTTACTTCCATCTCATCTTCAGGAAGCAAAGAGTTGTTTACCTTAACATCTACATTTGGAAATCCAAATGGAGCTTCTAACTTGTTTCCGGTAACTAAATACACAAAAATATTATGTGTCCATATTTCATCTAGGTTAAAATTTTTCAACAATGATTGTATTTCTGTGATAAAAGTCTTATTTGGAGGGAGTAGCTCTTGGTTTGAGTAAATTCTGAAATGGCGTCGCATTTCCTCTTTAGATAAATCAGACTTATTAAAAAACTGCTGATACCAATCAGCTCTTTTGGAGCGAGGAAAACCTGATTTAGGAATTCCAAGGTTTTTTCTTGTTTTTTTTACTGCTTCTTGAAATCTCTTTACTTCAACAAGCAAACGTGAAATTTGTTGATAATATTTGCCATATTTATCTTTCATATCTTGATTATAACAGTAGGTAAAAATAATTTTAAAAATCAATCCTTTGGAAAACCAAAATATATATAAGCAATCTTTTTAAAAAGATCAATTTTAATATTAATTTAACCTCTCAATAATATTGTAAGAACTTAGGTTTTCAATAAAATTACAATTGTTAAATTCCTAATAAAACTATATTAAATGTTGCATCTGGGGTTATAATATCAATCAGTTAGTAATTTTAAAAACAAATTTAAATA
>CAYXJQ010000074.1:0-8562 GCA_964464985.1 uncultured Pseudomonadales bacterium
TTTTATCAATTAAAAATTAAATAAAAAATTATGTCACTCAGTCGTCGTAAACGAGAAAAACTTATTCGCTTTTTTGTGATTTTTGCAATTGTCATTATGGTTTTTAGCAGCCTGGCTAGTCTGCTTTTTGTCTTTATTTAATGACTACAAAAAGCGTTTAAACTATGTACCAACTTCAACAAGCTCTTAGTACAGTTCGCGGCATCGGGGATAGTTGGACAGCAGCCTTAGCTAAAAGAAGCATTCATTCAATTTTGGACTTATTGCTCAATTTACCCCTGCGCTATGAAGATCGCTCAACAATTCTATCAATTGCTCAATTGCAACGCTTCGACAACTCTAGCTTAATTCCTGAAAGCCAAAGTTTAACAGGTGCTGAAAATAAAGAAAATAAGTATCAGTCTAAGCAAGAGTTTTTTACCCTAATTGTTCAAGTCAAAGACTATCGTCAATACTATAAGGGTCGATTATTAATTTCTAGAGCTACACTTTTTGATGACAGTGGTGAACTACCAGCCATCTGGTTTAATAATAAATTTATTAAAAATAAATTAAAAACAGAGCAACGATATTATGCTTCTGGTCAATTAAAAAACAATAGTTTGGTCCAAGCTAATCTCGAACCACTCGGTTCAGATAGCCCTCATACCGCTCGCTTAGTACCAATTTATAGTAAAGTTGCTAATTTTAAACAAGGCAATTTAAGGCGAGTACAAAAAGAAATCATTGATAATCTAAGTGAACAAGAAAAAATCAGTCAAACCAGTCAATTGGCAGAAAAAAAATGGCAAAATTTTACTAATCCTCAAAAATTTTTCCAAGCCCTCCATTTTCCTCAATCCATTGAAGAGATCATTGAAGCTAGAGAACAACTTGCCTTAGAAGAAATCATTTATTTAATCAACAAAGCCAAAGACTTAAAAAAGGCTTGGCAAGAAAATAGTCTAGCTCCTAATATCAACATCAAAAAAAATAATCTAATTCCCAAAACTCTACCTTTTACTTTGACTAAAGCTCAAACAAAAGCTATCAAAGAAATCACCAATGATATGGAAAAATCCATAGCCATGAATCGCTTACTTATTGGTGACGTTGGTAGTGGCAAAACAGTAGTAGCTGCCATAGCGGCTTGGCATGCTTGTTTGGCTGGTCACAATGTTGCTCTGGTTGCTCCCACGCAAATTCTAGCTCAGCAACATTATCAAAGCTTAAAAAAACTGCTACCTCAACAAAAAATAATTTTAATCACTGCTCAAACTAGCAAAAATTTTAAATTAAGTGAACAAACTCTCTATGTCGGTACTCACGCTCTAATCAATAAACTTGAAAAAATTCAGCCAGCTTTAATTATTTATGACGAGCAACATCGTTTTGGCACTAAACAACGCCAAAGCTGGGGAGCCCATCTATTAAGTATGACCGCCACTCCTATTCCTCGCAGCCTAATGCTAACTATTTTTGCTCACTTGCAAACTAGTGTTCTGAACGAAATGCCAGCTAACAGACAAATCGCTCAAACTTGGCTAGTGCCAAAACATAAAGAAATAAAAGCTGCTGAGTGGTTGGCCAAAAAATTATTAGAATCAAATAATCGACAAGCCTTGATTATTTGTCCTTTTATTGATCCCTCGCAACACAGCGCTTTGGAAAATGTCGCTGCGGTTAAAGATAGCTTAGAAAATTTATCAAACTTACTTGCCAACTATTATCAAAAAAACAAAATCCCAAAAACTAAACAACTAAAACTAGCCAGTCTTCATTCTCGCTTGAAGAAAAAAGAACAAGCAGAAATTATTCAGCAACTCTATGACAAGCAAATACAAATTTTAATCAGCACACCTATGGTCGAGGTTGGTGTCGACTTACCCAATGCCGACATAATTTTAATTCAAGCCGCAGAGCGCTTTGGCTTAGCTAGCCTTCATCAATTGCGGGGTAGAGTGGGACGAGTCGGTCAAGAAAGTTTTTGTTTATTATTTGCTACCCAAGAAAAAAACAGTTCAAGCCAAAAAAGATTAAAAATCTTTTGCCAAGAAAAGGATGGTTTTAAATTAGCTCAATTAGATCTTAAACAGAGAGGTGCTGGTGATATTTTTGGCAACATTCAAAGCGGTTTTGATAAATTACAGTTTGCTTCTTGGGCAAACTTGAAAATTATTGAACAAGCCAAAAAAATTACTGATAGTGATAAAAATTATCAATCACTTCTCACTCCCTACTTTGACAAACGAGAGTTTTTAGAAACAGTTAACAATAATTAACGGTTAAAACCGCTTGTTCTTCTTTCTTTTTTACTTTATGATTAATATATGCCTAAAATTTCTTCCCGCCAGATTAGCGGTCAAATTGGAGTGGTAGTAATACTGATTACAGCCATTGTCTTAATTTTTGGTTTATCGGTAGCTAATCGCGTTGTCCAAGAAAATAAATTAGTTCTTGATCAAAGTGACGCTACCAGAGTTTTCAATACTGCTGAAACTGGCGTTGACGAAGCTCTTAATCAAATTTATCAATATGAGGCTGGTCAGATAATAGATTTACCCACTGGCGATATTTCTAGCAGTGATTTTAATCAAGTATCCATTAGCACCGATCAAGGTTATGAGGGTTATCTCAATCAAGGTGAAAATTTACAAATTGATATTGCTAACACAACTGGCACCATTAAGATTAGTTGGTCAAAAAATACCTGTAATTCTAGTTACAAAACAGCCGTATTACTAACCCTTAATCATTTAAGCGGCACTGAATATCAGAATCACTATTATTTAGTTGGAGCTAGCGACTGCCTCTACAACACCAACCAAAATTTTATCAATCCTAGTACTGCTGACTCACCATTTCAATACGCTTATAATTTGATAATTGATAGCAACAATAATAATGATGCCACTTTATATGTACAAACTGTGGGCTCTGGTACAGATGTACAAATCAGTGCTACTGCTAATCTAATTAGTGCTGGTCAATATAAAATTGAATCTTTAGCAAAAAGTGAAAGCGAAGTTAGTAATAAAACAATTGAAGCCAATAAAAGTTTGCCTAGCGCCCCATGTTTTATGACCTTTGCCTTATTTAGTGGAGACACCATCATAAAATAAAGAACAATAACTATGTCAATTACTGCCCTAGACATTGGTACGCACAGCATCAAAGCTATCTCGGCCAAAAATGGTAAAGAAATCAATATTATTCAAGCTATTGATATACCTAATGTTGCTAACTTAGTAATTCCCCAAAGCGATCAAGAGTCTGCTCAATTTAGTGAAATGATTGCCAATCTAATCAATGACTACAAACTAGATGCTAGTGATGTTCGTCTTAGTCTACCTGAATCAGTGATTGCCAATAAAGTTATAGAAATACCAGTTTTAACTGATGCAGAATTGGCCAGCGCAATTGGTTGGCAAGCAGAACAATATATCCCCATTCCTAAGGAAGACTTACTACTCGAATATCAAGTTTTATTCCGTCCAGAAAAAAAAACTCCTGAAAATAAAATGAGAGTGTTATTGGTTGCTTCTCGAAAATCATTCATTGAAAAACTTAATAGTATTTTTCTTGGACTTGGCATTGAACCTACAGTTATAGAAACTCAAATGTTTTCTGTTATTAGGGCGCTAGATTTGCAAAACGACGATCCAGAAACTCTCATTGTTCATCTAGGGGCTAACAATCTCGATTTAGCTGTGGTAGCTAATGGCATGTTTAACTTCGTTTTCAGCAGTAAAAATGGCTCTCAACTGATAACTAACGCTATTGCCCAAACTTTTGGTCTAGACTTGCAACAAGCAGAAACTTACAAAATCACTTACGGCTTAAACCCAGAACAACTGGAAGGAAAGTTAGCTCAACTAATTTTGCCCATGGTTAAAAATGTGGCATTAGAAATTCAAAAAGCACTTCGATATTTTAGCCAACTCCATCCTGGTCAAACCATTAAAAGAGTGGTTCTCTCAGGTGGACCAGCAGAGATGAATGGTTTTAACCAATACTTATCGCAACAACTCAGCAATGTGGAAATTCTGTTAATGGCTCCTTTTGCTAAAGCTAAAGGACAAATTCCAGAAAACAATCATCTTCAATATACAGTGTGCATGGGTTTGGTAATGCGAAAACTATCATGATCGAAATTAATTTTTTGTCTAGTCAAACTAGACATAAGCAAAAAGAAAAACAACAAGACAAAAAACTGTTTAAGATAGCTACTATTGTTCTGTCAACAATAATTTTTCTCCTAATGCTTGTTTTAGGATTGAGATTATTTGTAAATTTAAGAATCAAAAACAAGGTAGAAACAATCGCTAAATTAAAAAAAACCATCTTAAATCAAGAAGAGGTGGAATTGTCCTACTTAATCTTTGTTAACAAGCTTCAAGCTGTTAGTGAAATTTATTCTGCGCGCAGCGACAAACAAGCAGCGATGAATTATTTTGCTGAATTGATGTCTAACGTTGCCACCATCATCGGCATGACTTACAATGAAAGCAGTGGTGGTTTAATCCTTCAATTGGATCACAGCACTGTCTTTCCACTAGAAGATAGCATGGCAATTATTGATTCATCTTCGGTTAAAAATGTCTATAAAAATATCGAAAAAACATCTTTAAAAAGAGAAGATCAAGGAAATTATGAATTAAGCTTAAAAATTCAACTAAAAACCGTTGAAGACTTAGGCTTGCTAGACGACAATAAGGATTCAACAAGTGTCGAAGAGTTAGAAGATGATTTAATAAAATAAATAAACAATTAAATGTCAATTAATACACAAGAGTTTAACTTCAAGCTAATTTGGAACACTCGTAAAGAACTGGTGCTAGCAATTTTGTTTTTTATTCTGTCTTTTATAATTTTTACCATGGTAGTCTTGCGACAAATTAGCCCCATTAAAGCAGTTTTTGCTGAGTTGGCAGCAACCAACCTAGAATTAGAAAAATTTCAAGTCAAGGCTGATGAGTTAGCAAGCATTGCTTTTGACAGCGAATTTAAAAAAATGAATGAGATAGATGAAGTTTTACCTTCACACAAACCTCTTCTAGAACTGCTTGATAATCTAAATAGTGTCTCTGTCCAAACTGAAACCTTGATTGAAAATTTTTCCCTCTCTCCAGGAGAAATTGCCACCGACAGCACCCTTTTAACTAAAACTAGAAAACAAAAAAGTTACGATGAACTAGAATTAGAATTTGCTGTTTCTGGTACGCTCAGCAGTGTGCAAAACTTTATGACTCTTATCGAACAAGTTACTCCTATTAGCACCATTACCAGCATTTCTCTCAATCAAGAAATTAATGAAATTGGCACTGTCGAAACCACTGCTAATCTAACCCTCAAAACCTTTTATTTTACTCAGCCCATTAGCGTCACCATTACAGAACCTCTACCACCTATAGCCAATGACCAGTTAATTATCTTAGAAGAAATTAATAAGTTAATTCCTAGTAATCTACCTGTTCAAGAAGAGGTAGTTAAAAGTGATCGGGGTAATCTTTTTGGATTACAGGGCATGAGTATTGAAGAATTAGAGGCACAACTGGAAGCTAATCAAGCTGAATTAGGTGAGGTAGAGTGGCAGACTTTTGATGAAGACGGACAACTTATCGAAGAAGAAACTAGCGATTAATTTTTATCTTCAACTAAATCAACTCGGACTCGAATTTGCTCTTTGATAGCGCGCGTTTGAGCTAATTTACGAATGGCTCGAATAACCTTACCTCCCTTACCAATCACTCGACCATAATCTTCTTCGTTTAAATCAACTAGATATTTGTGATAGCCAAATTCTTCAACTTCATCAATCTTAAGATCTTCAGGAAATTTAATTAAACGCAGTAAAACAAATTCTAGTAAACTTTTCATTTTGCTCTTTATTTTTATTAATTATTAAGCTTCAGTTTTTTCAGCTGGCTTTTTCTCAGCTTCAGCTGGTTGTTCCTCAACAGCTTTTTCCTCAGCTTTAGCTGGTTTCTCTTCAACTTCAACTGGTTTCTTTTCAATTTCAGTTGGTTTTTCTTCAGCCGGCTTATCAGCGGGTTTTTTCTTTTCTTCCTTAGCAGCTTCTAGTTTGGCTCTAGCTTTTTTAGATAATCTAACTTTTTTTTTGGGGAAAGGTTTACCGGATTTGAAACGCTTATAAAGAGCAGCTACCGTATCAGTCGCTTGAGCTCCTTTAGCAATCCACTCATCATAAGCTTTGACATCAATTTCCAAAACTTTAGGTTGGTAGCTTGGTGAATAGTGACCAACTAGAGCTACATATTTACCATCTCGGCGGTCACGGGCCTCATTAACTACTATTCGATAGTGTGCTTGATTTCTTTTACCAAAGCGGGCTAATTTAATTTTCAACATATCGGAGAATTCTACAAGAAAAAGACCAATATCTCAAGGGCAAGTTTAAATTTGATCAATTTGTTTCTTTTCATCATTCATCATTTTTAATAAATTTTTTCAAAGCCATGCTAGCACTAGCTTGTTGAGCGCGTTGCTTGCTCTGACCTCTGCCAGAACCCCAAACTTCATCGCCTATTAAAACCTCAACCGTAAACAACTTGTCATGATCTGGACCTTCTTCTTTAACTACCCGATAGGCAGGCGTAGGCAGAGAACGAGCTTGTACCAATTCTTGTAAGACACTCTTTTGATCACGATAAGCTTTGCTAACTAAGATCTCATTAAATTTGGGAAATAAAACTTTTGCCAAAAAAGATTGAACGACGTCAAAACCCTGATCTAGATACAAAGCACCAATCACCGCTTCCAATAAATCAGCTAACAATCCCGGATTATTCCGTCCACCACCAGCTTCCTCACCTTTACTTAAATACATGCGCTGGTCTAAACCTAATTCCTTAGCTAATTTTGCCAAGGTTTCTGTGCGCACTAGAGCACTACGATAAGTAGTCAACATTCCCTCTGGATCATTGGGTCGCTCTTGATAAAGAAAAACGGTACTAGCCAATTCCAGCACCGCATCCCCCAAAAACTCTAAGCGCTCATTAGATTCGCTAGCAATAGTGCCAGATTGTTCTTTTTCATTGAGCGCACTACGATGGGTGAGAGCAATAATTAATAAATCTTGATTCTTAAATGTCGGTAACATCACTTATCTATTCTAACCCAATTCATATTCATCGTGAATAAGCTTGGCTAATTCCGCTACCGTTGGTCCGGCTTCCGCTAGTTCTTTAATCACTATTTCTGGATCAAGATCGATCTCAAAATGACGGTTAATTGTCGTCACCAATCTTGGCAAATCTTCTTCCAAACTTAAACCCAAATCTTCCTCTAAATTGGCTTCGGGAACAATTTCTTGACGACTATTAATAGTCACCGTTTCTAAAAGATCCTGCACTTGAGAAAAAAATTGTATATTAAGATTCATTTCTTCTTTTCACTAGCTATTTTTTTCTTAGTTGAAGTCTTTTTTTGTTTAACATCTTTATTTTTAACCGACTTCTTGCTTACAGCTTTTTTATTAAACAAAATTTTTCCCAAAACTCCATTAATAAACTTGGGTGAGTTTTCTGTACCAAATTCTTTGGCTAATTCAATTGCCTCATCAACCAACACTTTTTTAGGAGTATCTTGAGAACGACCCTCAAAAACAATGAGACGCAAAATTGCTAAGTCCACCTTGTTAATGTCCGTCAGCGGTCTCTCTGAAGCATAAATCGCCAACTCTCGATCAATGTCTGGCAATTCTTTAACTAGTTCATCAAACCACAAACGCTCAGGCATCGGCAAGATCATTGGTTCCATTTCTGGTTCCATGGGTTTTAAAAAAGTCCTAGCAAATAAGATTTGCATGCGCTCAAGGCGCCGACTGTGACGTTTATCCATAGCAGTAGATTAGGGGAAAAAAGCCAAACTTGCAAGAGGGAAAATGCTGAGATTTTACTCGATAATCAAACCAGAACTGGGATTAATTAAGATCAAGTTTTTTTAAAATACTAGCTACCAAACCCTGTTTATGAGCTGGGGTAGTAGCGCGTTTAGCATCTTTTTTAAGACTAGGTTTATTACCGGCTCGACGCTTGCCTTGCTCAACTCTAGTAATTTTATTCTTTGGTACGGCTCCCATGATATTCCTTTTTTATTTATTTACGTATTTTATCCTAAATGAGGGCTTTATTCTAAGGGTAAAAGAAATAAAAGGCAAGGGGATAGCTGAGAGATTGTGATATAATTAAGTCAGCTTAAAAAACAGAAAAGGAAGAATATGGCTGGAAAAGAAATGAGTAGAAGAGACTTTAATAGGTTGGCTACTACCGTAATTTTAGGAGCTGTCTTGGCTGCTTGTACCCCAGAGGGACAAGCTCAAGAAATTAAACCTGCCATCACTCAAACCATTGATGGGCTCGATGTGCCTGGCGAGGGCGAAGAAGCAATTATTGAAACAATAACTGCAACTAGCACTCCAGAGCACACTGCCACCCCAGAAAATACCGCTACTCCAGAAAAAACTGAAGCTGAAAACATGCACGAATACTGTATTCAACGAGCTAAAGAAGTAGGTATTGATTTAGAAAATCTGGCCGATTCAAACAATCTTTGGTTGAC
>CAYXJQ010000075.1:0-4964 GCA_964464985.1 uncultured Pseudomonadales bacterium
CATTATACATATTTTTTTAAAATCCAAACGTATTAAATTGTTGCTGAGTATTAACTTTTTGAATTTCTAGCTCAAAGTCTTCTACTCCAAAATTCACGCCCTGTGACTGTATCCACCTTAGCGCAGTATCTCTTGATATTACATTAGCATTAGCAGCTTGCAACCCCATACTTAAAATTTGCTGTTTATCCTGTGTTGTTAGCTCAAATATTGGCGGCCATGTAGTGGTTATATCTAAGCTCTGTGGTTGCCATTTTGGTGGAATAGTGAACTCTGTGGGAATATTCATGTTATTTAAAATAACAATGGTAACTGTCACCTTTTGTAACAGCTCTTTCATTCCTTTTTCCATCCATGGTCTAAGCTCATTAATTAGCTCAACCATAGGACCATGTAGCACTTCCATTGCTTTACCTGACTGAGCATTGGCAACCATTTTTTCTGGGTCCAGTAAGATCAGTCTAGTAATATGCTGAAAGTATTTAATTAGGTCTTCTCTATGCTCCCTGGCACTTTGTATGCCAGTTCCGCTAGTTTCTAAGTGTTGAGCTGAGCCTTCACGCCCAAGCAACCAAGCTTTTTCGGTGGATTTAATTAGTGCGTCTACCTCGTCTTCATCGATTCCAGAAACAACTAACTGAGGGTCCATACCATAAGAAGCGGCTGAATCTGCCTGACTTAAATTATAATTAAGGCAGTCAATAAATCCTCTCATTTGATAGATTATTGGCTCCTCATTACCGTCTATTTCATCCTCGCCAAACCTAAACCATTGACCCTGAACAAAGCCCAAATTGTGTTCAACTGATTCAGCTACTTCAAATTCTGGACCATGATTGTCGTTATATTCTGGCTCTGTGTAGCGAATATCTTTTTGTTTAGTTAAAACGATGCGCTTCCACTTTTTAATGTATTGACCTTTATCGTCTTTTTCGTCGCTTTCAAAAACATACTTAATTTCTATTTTTTCAAGCTGTCCTGTCTGGTCAAACTCTGGATAACAATAATTGGAATTAAACTCTTCCAAACTTAGCTTTCCCTCAATAAACCTAAATCTAATAAAGGCTGAGCCACGTAAAGCAAGATTTTTACCGACAGAAAGCATTTTTGGCTTGAAGAAAGAAGAAGGTATTAATACCTTATTTAAGAAAAAATCCGCTTCTTCATCCTCTTCAATTTTCATGGTAGGAAAGTTTGACGCTCCAGTGAGCTTAGAGCCAATGCGATCTTTAAACACCTTGGCAAAAGGAAAAATTATTTTTGGCTTCCTGTCGGTAATTTTAACGTACTCTTTTGATCCTCTACATTCTTGCCAATCTGCCTTTCCTTTGTATTGACAGTTATTTAGATATTTGTCTATTTCTGCCAATACTGGGGAACGACTTATGTCAACAGAACTATTAACATCATAAAGCCTAACTCCAAGAATGTTATTCGCTCTTTTTTGTGACCTTGAATCTCCAAAAAAGATACGTCCGTTTGAATCGTATTTATTTCCATTTCCGTTCATTTTTTAGTCCTGTTTTTTATGATAAATTTATTGATAATTTTTAATTGATTTTTAGTAAAGTTTTCTTTGTCTCCTAAGTCCTCTGCAAAATCAAATGTTCCAGTATCAATAATTTTTATGCCTTTTTTAGTTTTAATTACATTATGCTTATGTAAGTCTTCTACAATTACATTAGACCCACCAAGTAAATTCTCAAGCTTTCTTGTCAATTTTGATCTTTGCATTTCAGACAAATCAAAAGGATCTCCCTTTACAATTTCTTGAACTATTGAAGTCTTTTTTGACGTAGAAACAACGAAAGTCTTTGGTGCTAATTTTTTTTCGGCTAATAAAATAGAGAATTTTCCACCCTTCAAATTATCTGCTGACGGTATTCTTTTTACAGTTTTATCAATAAATTCTTTTGGCACTTTAACGGCAAGATTTTCTTTTTTAAAGACATAGTTTTCCGCACCTTGACCAAGAAGTATGTCGCTCTTTTTTTGTTCCTCTATTTTTCTGATTTTATCTTTAAGATTGACCCTTCTTTCTAAGAAAAAGTTAAAATCTTTAACGGCTTCTGGATTTGATTGCTTATAAGCAGTATTTCCAGATAGCGTTTTGAATGGTTTTGTGGTTTTGTTAGTTATTTTTGATATATTTTTGTCCATTTTTTCTATTAATGATCTTAATGCATCAATTTTTTTACGTTTTTTTTTATTAAATTCAGAAAAATCCTTTATTGACTTTGCCGTTTCCCTGACTGATCTTATTGCAGCAATCCTCTCGTCTGCTAATCTTTTAACTGATTCGGCTTTTTTCCTAAGAGCCTTTCTTTTTATTGACTTATCATAAACAGGAACAACTTTTCCCTTTACCCTTATAAACTTAACTATTTTAGATATATTTTTAGCCATTAATAAGCCAAGTCCTTAATTGCTTCCAAACAATTGGCATAATCTAAAAAGTCAGATTGATTAAATAATATCTGGTGCTTTTCCCAATCACTTGAATCAATCTGGTAAACGTACTCCGCTTTTCCCTTAGATAATTTTATCACCTCTATGGGATTAATGCCTTTAACTTTTAGATATGCACAAAATTTTATATTCTTTGTTTTCATTGCTGTGTCCTTATCAGAAAAGAGAGCCTGGCCATGGCTCTCCCGATTCATCCATGATTCTGCCTTATCTTCCCTGAATCAAATATTTAACGCCCCTACCTTATACTTATTATTGACTAAACCATAGAGCATTTCAAGGCTATCTGGTGCGTCATCGTGCTGAGCCTTGGGAAAATCGTATAATTGATTCATAAACTCCGTGCTAACCTTATCCCGATTGAACAATATATGCCCATGGAATACTTTAGGCTCCAGGGTATAAATGCGCTTCTCTTTATTGTCGTGCAGCTCAATATCATAAAATTTTACTTTGATAATCTTTTTTTCTTCTTTTTCTATACGCAATCTTTCGTCGTTAATGTTTTTTATGAGAAGATTCCTAAATAGGTTAGTTTCAACCCCAAACTTATAAAATTGGTATTGTTCATGAAGTTCAAATATTTTTTTAATGAATACACTGGGAGAAACCCTCTTGGTATAATCGCTATCGACGAAAAGACGTTTCTTTGCATCGGCATATCCACATACAATGCTAGTGAAGTCCGTTTTCTTGTTGCTAGTGACTTTTCTCTGTCCTGTACTTGGGTCTATTGAGCCGTAAGCTGTAAGAGAGTTCCAGGGTATTAATACGTTTGTTTTTTCGATTAATAGCCCTTTATCAGTTTCTCGATACCACCAAATATCTTCTGGTCGGAACACTTTTTCATCGTCCGACATTGGAGAGTTTTGTTTTTCTTTCATGAAAGAACGAATACCGTTTTCAATAATTTCTTCCATGAGGCGATAATAAGGCTCTTTATCTGGCCATAGCACTTGTACGCCTTGGTCCATATCGGATTTATTATCCTGGTAAAATTTTTGGGCTTTTTCTAACCGCTCTTCATCATCAAGATTCGTGTAAATTTGCGTCCATTGGTCCCACAGGTCTTTTCGCTCTGCCCAAGAAATAACTGCTTTGTACTCCCTAGAGCTATATCTGGCATTGGCTAAAAGCCTTCGTAAAAGTGATCGTTCGTGCAGTATTGTTCCCACGACTTCGATATTCGTTTCGGTATCACCAATCTTAGATACAACATCATCATACCAATCTTGCATTTTGTCTCGTAGCATCTCATTTTCAACTTCCGTACTATGCTCAATGTCATCAAGTATGATTTTCGTTGGTCGTACATCACGATACCTGATACCTCGCATTTCCGTACCAGAGCCCATTGCAAGTAAGCGGCATGAATGATTTCCATTAGTAGCAATAAAGTCCGTCGAGCCAACCTTTCTGCTCTGAATAAGTCTGCCGTAAAAAGAAGTAAGCAATTCGTTGTCAATGAGTTCTGCCTGTATGTCTTTAAGCTTTGAAACCGACTGAGCTTCCGTATTAGAGAGTATGACAATGAATTTTTCCAACTTATAACAAATGTCATGGATTGGCTTGATAAGAACTTTAAGCGTACTTTTTGCGTATCCTCGTGGAGCGGCACTAGCTCGCCTAACATTTCGCTCGTAAAGCTTATAATCTCGAAACGTGTCCTTGTGAAAAACATTAAAAGGGAATTTGCAATAATGTGGAAAAAATGTTTTAGCAAAAAACTCAATATCAGTGGCACACCTAGCAATAACCGCACTACGAAAAGCGTCATAATTATTTATTGCCAATAAGTGATTTAAGAGCTGCCAAAGTTTTTCTCGCGGAATCTCGGATACCTTCCTGATCTCCTCCAGCGTTTCTATCATAGTAGCCTTCAAGCTTTGCAATTTCTTGTAGAGCCTTTATTTTATTTGAATTTTTAATGGAAAAGCTAGTGCTTTTAGAATACCCATTGTCGCTATGTGATACAGACTTAGAAATTGATACGCCATCCAACTTATTAAAGTCAACGCCCTGCTTCACTCTCACGTCGCCATTTTCGTCCATCTCCAGCGCGTCATTATAGTCCCCGAAGGCTATGCTATGTAGCTCGTCTAAAACCTTCTCTGCGCTTAATTTGTACTTCTCAGTGACCTCTGCGTGAAGGCTGTTCAGGTAAGGCTTTATCCTGTCGTTTCTTAACAACCTGCATGATTGAGATTCAGCGGCTTGCCTAGTGCATTGATACCCAGCATCAATATAACTCTGCGTGGCATTTCCCGTGGCGTGATAATTCTCAACAAACTTTTTTTGCTTAGGCGTAAGCCCGTCCCATGGATTGCTCATATGTTTAATATATCAATATTGCTGCGCATTTATCAATAATAATCGTAACATATTGAAATTATAGAAAACGTAACAAACGTAACAAAAATGTAACAAAATGACGCGATGAAAACTCAATAAATACATATACTTATATATCTTGTTACGTTTGTTACGTTTGTTAC
>CAYXJQ010000076.1:0-3935 GCA_964464985.1 uncultured Pseudomonadales bacterium
CAAAAAACTTGTTTATTATAGCGTTTTTTTACTAAGCCAACAGCCTCAAGTGATCAAACCAAGAACTTTTCTACCATTGATAGTAGCAATATTCACCAACTGCTTAATGTCATAAAAATGACAAGTTTCCAGTAAAAAACGCAGTTCCATCCACATCTCCCCATCAGTAAAAGGTTTATAAATATCAGCAATATTATCTGTACCAATCGCTACTGGAATTTTGGCTTCAAGTAACTCCTCAACCGGAGCAATGGCATTATGAGTTGGCGCTAATTTCTCAGAACGGCGACTGTCTATCCAAGCTGTTGGACAGACTATTACCATCATTTGGTTTTTTTGCATTTGCTGATAGATTTTTTGTCGATATTTTGCTGGCTGAGCAGCTAAAGAAACAGCATGAACGGCTACCACTCGCCCAGCTAAACAATATTCTTCAGTTTTTTTAATTAGCAACTCAGTTTCTTTTTCTTGAGTAGTGTTGAGCTGATCGACATGAACATGAACCATTTTGTCGTGTTTTTTGGCTAAACCAAATAATACATCTAGGTGCTCCGCTTCTTTACCCGCATCCTTGCCAGGCAAACCACCAATAATATCTACAAAACCCAATGCTTCTTCAAACCAAAACCTAGCTTTAGGGTTTAAAACTCCTTTAAGAGCTTGGTTTATAAACAGCAATTCTAGATCTTTTTGATAATTTTCCCTTAACTTTTGCGCTGCTTTCATAGCTTTGTCTTTTACTACTTCATCAACATCAATAAAGCTAGCTAAAACTGTCACTCCCTGTTCCAATTGTTTTTCTAAAGCAAAGGCCATTCGATCATAAATTTGCTTAACAGTGGAGTTTTTCTTAAGCTCATCAACCAGTTCCCATTTTTTATGCAAATGCTTATTACCCAACCCTAAAGATTGAGGAGTAATGGTATAGGCTCGATCTAAATGACTATGAGTGTTAACCCAACCACCCTGGTCTTTAATTTTTTCTAGAACGAGATTTTTCAGATTCCAATTTTGCTTTTTCTTCATCTTTTTGTTCCTTTTTAACGGCAACGATGTGTTTTTGTAATTTATCGGTTAAAACCTTAAATACTCTGGCATCATTAACAACGGGAATGCTGTGCTTAACTG
Organism: uncultured Pseudomonadales bacterium; assembly: GCA_964464985.1. Classification (GTDB taxonomy): domain Bacteria; phylum Patescibacteriota; class Microgenomatia; order UBA1400; family PJMF01; genus JAAZKO01. The sequence continues at coordinate 1,129 of CAYXJQ010000076.1, forward strand.
TCCATTTTCTGATCACTTCTTCATCTTTAGCATTTTCTGGTTTATTTTTATAAGGAGCATGAATAATTAAATCAAAGAAATTTTGTTGCAACAATTCCTCTAAGTTGGGATATTTTTTCTGATGCATCTTATAAATAAAAACTGATTCAATACCATATTTTTTATAAAACTTGTGAGTATTTTCTGTTGCATAAAAATTGTAACCAAGTTTGGCTAAAATTTTTACATAAGGTAAAAAGGCTTTTTTATTTTTTTCTTCTCCAATAGTTAACAGCGCATAGCGATGTTTATTTTGAGCTAGGCGCATTTGCAGAGTATAAATCTCAATAAAGCCAGGAGAAGCATTTTGATTATAAGCATCATTCTTCATAAAAGTAGCTAGTTTTTCATCAAAAATACTATTAGCAGTTTCTACCGCTACCACTTCTGCTATTCCCTTAAATAACCTAACCGTTACTGTCCCGCTCACCTTATCGTTAACTTGATTAATAAAAGCATTTAGACTTTCCATGAGTGGTTCATACCAAAGTGCACCGTAACAGAGATAGGCCCACTTATTATCAATTTCATTTTTAAACTCATTTTCTCGACGCGTACAAACATATTTTTCCAAATTAAGATGGGCGTTAATAATAATTTCTGCTGCCGGTGCCTCATAAATACCTCGGACTTTTAAGCCCACCAGCCGATCTTCAATATGATGGGTTACTCCAACCCCATGCTTGCCGCCCATTTGATTTAAAAATTGAATAATCTCTACCAGGTTCATGGTTTTATCATCAATCTTAGTCGGCAAACCTCTCACAAAAGTGATTTTTATGTATTTTGGTTTATCTGGAGTTTTTTCAATAACCCGACTCACCTGAAGAATCTTGTCTAAAGGAGGAACAAGAGCGGGATTTTCAATTTCACCACTTTCAATAGTCACGCCCCACATATTGTCGTCATAAGAATAGGGTTTATCCTTGGTTTGTTTGACTGGTATTCTGTGTTTTTTAGCATAGGCCAATTCTTCATCACGGCCCATACTCCATTCTCTAACTGGAGCAATTATTTTCATTTCTGGAGCTAGGGTTAAAATAGTGCCCTCCAGTCGAACTTGATCATTGCCTTTGCCAGTGCAACCATGAGCAATGGTGTCACAACCCTCAGCGCGAGCTACTTCGACTGCTAATTTTGCTAGTAAAGGTCGGCCTAAAGGGGTGCTTAAATGATATTTACCCTGATAACTAGCATTAGCCTTAATACCCTTAGCGAGATAGTGATAGGCAAATTCTTTTTTAGCATCAATGACAATTGCTTTGACCGCACCAATTTTCAATGCTTTTTTACGCATTTCTTCTAAATCGTCAGCTTGTTGACCAATATCTATAGTCAAGGCCACCACTTGAGCTCCGTATTCTTCTTTAATCCAACGCAACATCACCGAAGTATCAAGTCCTCCTGAATATAAAAGCACCACTTTTTTAACCATCCCCTTGCGTCCCTCATAAGTAGAAACTTTGGTATAGCTTGAATCTTGCTGCATAATCACTAACTTTCCATATACTAATTAGTACTTAAAGAGGCTTTAGAGTTATAAAAAAAGCAAGCCTGAGCTTGCTTTTGAGTGTCTTGTATCTCCTTGGTCAAAAAATTGACCATAGAAAAACGCCTGTTTAGGCGTTTTTTATCATATCTAATCTGGTTTATATCTAAACAAGACCTCAACACCATCGGTCATTGTAGTTTTTATTTTTTGAGAAGGCAATAGTTAAAATAATTAAAAAATAAATTTGTCTTCACTATTTGATATAAATTGATATAATAATTGATTATGACAGAAAAAATCAAAGAAATTACTCTACAAAAAGGAGATTTTATCCATACAGGAGCTGGTAGTGATGCGGAACCATATTTTGTTAATAAAAAACTAATTGCTGAAATTGTTAAAGAAATACCAGGAGCTTCAATGATTGTTATTCGTTCGCTTAAGAACGAAGTTTTTAATGAATCAGATTTCCCCATTAGTGATCGGGTCTTTTACGTTCACAAGCCTGCTTAAGTTTTCTTTAAATAAAACTGTCTTTTTTTCTCAGGAAATTTTTCAATAGCATAGCGCAACATGGTGCGTGGCATTTCTAAAGTATATTCGTCTAAAAAAGCAGTTAAAACCTGTTCGTCTCGCTTACCCACTTCACGTAGTAACCAACCAACCGCCTTGTGCATTAAATCTTCTTGATCATTAATTAAGATTTTAGCTAATTCCAAAGTTGGTAAAAATTGACCCGCTCTGACAAAAGGAAAAGTAGACAATATGGCAATTCGCCTATCCCACAATAAATCTGATTTAGCTAAACTACCTAATAATTTTGGAGTTTTCTGTAATTTTTTTTCCTGATTTATTTCAAATAAATATTGACCAACAATTTTATAAGCAGATAAATCAACTAAATCCCAATTATTAATATAAGAGGAATGATCCAAATAAAAATCAACTAAAACTTTTTTTTCTAACTGATTAGAAGCCTTTTTAAAAAACTCTACTAACAGCAGCAAACCAACCAAACGAACTTCATGATAAGGGTTAACAATAAGTACTTTTAAATCCTTAAGGTTTAGTCTGTTTTTAAAATCCTTAACAATACTTCGTTGAGTAGGAACAGTTAAACCTAAAAATAAATCGCCCTCACCATATTCTTCTGGACCAGTTTTAAAAAAACGTTGCAAGTGTTTAGCTTTTTGAGAATCTGCTTCTTTCTTAATAGCTAGAATAATTTTTTTAGCAATTTGACTCATTTGTTTAAACAAATAATAATTTTTTAATA
>CAYXJQ010000077.1:0-1805 GCA_964464985.1 uncultured Pseudomonadales bacterium
TATTTAAGTTATTCTTATACCCAAGCAGAAAAATTAGATGTGGTTCGAGCCAGACCTTTCAATCACATTGGTGAGCGACAAGCTCTTGGTTTTGCTGTCAGTGATTTTGCTAGTGAAATTGTCAAAATTGAAAATAAGCAAAGCTCAGTCTTGAAAGTTGGCAATTTATCCGCTGTCAGAGACCTTACTGACGTCAAAGATATGGTGCAAGCCTATATTTTATTGATGAATAAGGGTACAAGTACTGAAGTTTATAACATTGGTTCTGGAATTGGCCACAGCATGCAAGAGATCTTAAAAATTTTAGTTGATTTGGCTAAGGCAGAAATTAAATTAGAAATTGATCCAGATCGCCTTAGACCAGTTGATCGACCTGTTTTAATTTGCGATAATAGCAAGATAAAATCCCTGGGCTGGGAAATTAATTATCCGATAGAAACTACTCTCCAAAGAGTGCTTGATTGGTGGCGCGATCAACTTAAAGAAGAAAGAAAGAAAGGTAAAAAATGAAAAAAGCTTTTATTACTGGTATTACCGGTCAGGATGGTTCTTATTTAGCTGAAGTGTTGCTAGATAAAGGATATAAAGTTTACGGTCTCACCCGCCGTACTAGTACACAAAATTTTGCTCGTATTCAAAACATTATTCATAATCCTAATTTAGAGTTGATTTCTGGAGACCTAATGGATCAACACTCTCTAACTTTTGCCCTCAAGGATATTCAGCCTGAAGAAGTTTATAATTTGGCTGCTCAATCATTTGTTCAAGCCTCATGGGAACAGCCCATATTAACCGGCGAATTTACTGCTATTGGAGTGGCTAGAGTACTAGAAGCTGTCCGCCTAGCTTGTCCAAAAGCCAAATTTTATCAAGCCAGCTCTAGTGAAATGTTTGGTAAAGTTCGTGAAGTTCCTCAAAATGAAAAAACTCCTTTTTATCCTCGATCTCCATACGGTGTAGCTAAAGTTTATGGACATTGGATTACGGTTAATTATCGAGAATCCTACAATATGTATGCTGTTTCTGGAATTTTATTTAATCACGAATCTCCAAGACGTGGTCTAGAATTTGTGACTCGCAAGATCAGCAATGCTGTAGCTAGAATAAAACTGGGTAAACAAAAATATGTTGAGTTGGGTAATCTAGAATCCAAAAGAGACTGGGGTTATGCTAAAGATTACGTTGAAGCAATGCACTTAATGCTTCAACAAAGAGAACCCGACGACTATGTTATATCTACTGGAGAAACCCACAGTGTTCAAGAATTTTTAGAATTAGCCTGCAAAGCAGCTGATTTAGGTGATTGGCAGCAATATTATAAACACAATAAGAAATATGATAGACCAGCGGAAGTTGATCTATTAATTGGTGATCCTAGTAAAGCTAAAAAAGTCCTAAATTGGCAACCAAGTATAAGTTTTGAAGAATTAGTCAAGATCATGGTTGAAGCAGATATTGAAATTGAAAAAAAATCTAGTAATTAAAAATAATTAATAAGATGCAAAAAGCTATTATTATTATCCCCACCTATAATGAGGCTGGTAATTTAGCCCGCACTCTTAAAAAATTGAGTCAAGTTTTTCAAAAAATTAATGATTGGCAAATGCAGATTTTAGTTGTTGACGATAATTCTCCAGACGGAACAGCTCAAGTAGTCAAAAAACTACAAAAGAAATATTCTTTCCTTAAATTATTGCTTAATAAAGAAAAAAACCAACTCCTCCTAGGAATGTTGCACCTGCTATTCCTATCAACATATTGGTGTGGTACACCGTGGAGTTGTGTCCTACGACATAACACGAGCT
>CAYXJQ010000078.1:0-2284 GCA_964464985.1 uncultured Pseudomonadales bacterium
CACAAAGTGAAATTAAGATTATTTTGCGATATGTGGGTAAATTAAGTGCGATTACTAATGTAAAACGTGTGTCTAAACCAGGAAGAAGAACTTATGTTAAGGCTGATGAAATCCCCAAAACCTTAAATGGTTATGGTTTAACAATTTTATCAAGCAATTTAGGAATTATGGATGACAAAGCAGCCCGTAAAGCCAAAGTCGGTGGTGAAATACTTTGTCAAATTTGGTAAAAAATATGTCAAAAATTGGTAAAAAAACCATTACTATTCCGGAGCAAGTCATAGTTACTGTGGCTGATGATGCAGTATCTATTCGTGGTCCTAAGGGTGAATTAAAGACAAATTTAGTTAATGGAATTAAGGTTAAAGTTGAAAATAAAGAAATTGTTGTTGAACGCAAGAATAATTTGAAACAGAGTCGAGCTAATCACGGCTTAATAAGAAGTTTACTCGCCAACAACATAACGGGAGTAACCGAAGCTTATAAAAAAACTTTAAAATTAGTAGGAACTGGTTATCGAGTCAGCAGTGCTGGAGCAGGATTGAGTATGACCTTAGGTTTTTCTCATCCAGTAACGGTTGATGCAGTACCAGGAATAACTTTTAAAATAGAAGGTAATGACACTATTCATGTGGAAGGTATAGACAAACAATTAGTTGGTCAAGTAAGCGCTAATATTCGTAGTCTAAGACCACCAGAACCTTATTTAGGTAAAGGAATTAGATATAGTGACGAAGTAGTAAGAACCAAACCAGGAAAGACCGTGGCCTAATAATGTTAAATATCAAAAAGACACTTAACCAGCGCATTAAGAGACAAAAGCGAGTCCGCGCCAAGATCGTTGGTACTAGTAAGCGACCTCGTTTAACTGTTTTTCGCTCCAATAAACACTTATATTTACAAGTGGTTGATGATTCTAAAGGTAAAACTTTAGTGGCTGGTGCAGATTTTGGAAAGAAAAGAAACTATAAAGGTACTAAAAGCGAAAGATCAATTTTGGCTGCTCAAGAATTATTGGAAAAGTTAAAGGATAAAAAAATTAAATCTTTAGTGTTAGATCGCTCTTATTATAAATATCATGGTCGAATAAAATTAGTAGCTGATACTCTGAGAAAAGGTGGTATTAATCTATAAAACATATGGCAAGAAATAATTTTCAAAAACACAATCAACCCAAAGAATTTGAAGAGAAGGTGATTCAAATTTCTAGAGTTTCTAAAAAAACCAAAGGTGGTAATAAAATTGGTTTTTCTGCTCTATTGGTGGTTGGTGATCGAAAAGGTAAAGTAGGAGTGGGTTTAGGTAAGGCAACTGATGTTTTATCAGCCATACAAAAAGGGGTCAAAAAAGCTAAGCAAAAAATGATTCAAGTACCTCTAGATGGAACGACAATACCTTTTGCAGTAACTGTGAAACGAGGAGCTGGAAAAGTCATGTTAAAACCAGCTAGTAAAGGAACTGGAGTGATAGCTGGAGGTCCAGTTAGAGCTGTGGTAGAAGTTGCTGGAGTGAGAGATGTGGTAGCAAAAATTATGGGTAGTGACAATCAAGCTTCTAGCGTTCATGCTACTTTTAAAGCACTCAATCATATAGCTAATTTAGTTAAAATCAAAGGTATTAAATTGCGCTCTATTGCTGAAATAGAGGCAGAAGAACGTCAAAAAATGGCTGTAATCCAAGCAGAAGCTAAAGAAAAAGCTCAGGCTCAAAAACAAAATGAAACCCAAGCGAAAAAAGAAGATAACAATCAAGCTAAGAAGAAGGAAAAAGCTAAATCTAAAGCTAAACCTAAATCTAAAAAAGCAGTAAAAGCAAAAAGTTAAATATGTCCTTACTCAATCAACTTAAAAAAACCAGCTCTAAATCCAGTAAACGCTTAGGTCGTGGTTATGGTTCAGGAAAAGGTGGTCACACAGTAGGTCGAGGCCAAAAAGGTCAAAAATCTAGAGTAGGTTCAAAGATACCTCTCTGGTTTGAAGGTGGTTCACTACCTTTAACCAAACGTTTGCCAATGTGGCGAGGTAAAGGGCGTTTTAAAACTCTCAGATTAACAGCAGAGCTAACTTTTGATGATTTAAACACTATGGATTTAGAAGAAATTAGTTTAGATAGTTTAAAATTAAATAAGTTAATAGATTCTCGTTTTAAACAAGCCAAGATTATTAAAAAAGGTAAATTAAATAGAAAAATTAATGTTAAAGGAATTGCGGTTAGTCAAGCAGCTAAAAAAGAAATTGAATCATTAGGTGGAAAAGTAGAATAAATATATATAAAATAGAATTTT
>CAYXJQ010000079.1:0-3326 GCA_964464985.1 uncultured Pseudomonadales bacterium
AAGAAGTTGAAAAAAAAGATTCAAAAACAAGCGAAGAAGTTAAAGAGGAAAAATCAAATTAATGCAATTACCAGTTATTGATTCTACTAGCAAAAACGAAAAAATCAGAGTAAATAATGTTTTATTTTCTGATAAACCCGCTGATGCTTTATTAGCTCAGGCAGTTAGAGTTTATCAGGCTAATTTAAGACAGGGCACAAGCTACACTAAAACTCGTAGTGAAGTTAAGAGAACTAAGAAAAAATGGTATAAGCAAAAAGGTACTGGCAATGCTCGTCATGGAGCCAGGACCCCTAATATTTTTGTCGGAGGGGGTGTTTCTCATGGACCTCGAGCCATTGAAAACTGGTCCTTAAAACTAAATCAAAAATCTAAATTAATTGCTCTTAAGCACGCTTTTACCCTGCAAAAAAAGAATTTATTTGTCAGCAAAGACATTGTTAGTCTGAAAGGTAAAACCAAAGAAGCCAAGAAACTAATATTAAAGGTTGGTCAAGATACAGAGAAAATTTTGGTAGTCATAAATAAAATGAACGAAGCTGTTATAAGAGCATTAGTTAATTTGCCAAATGTGCTAGTGACTACGGCTGAGAGACTTAATGTTTTACAAGTAGTATCAGTGGATAAAATAATTATTGATTTGACTGCTTTAAAAACTTTGGAAGATAGATTTGTTAAAGTTAAAAAGAAAAGTATTAAGAAATAAACATGAATGCTTATTTAATTAAAAAACCAGTCATTACTGAAAGATCATTAAGCTTGGCTAATAAGCTCAATGTTTATACTTTTGAAGTGTTGATGAATGCTCACAAAGGGCAAATTAAACAGGCGGTAGAAAACGTTTTTGATGTCAAGGTTTTGGAGGTCAATACGGTAGTTAGACATCGGGTAAAGAAAAAAACTGGTCGAAAAAGACTTAGTACTGTAAGTCCAAAAACTAAAAAAGCATACGTTAAGTTAGCTAAAGGCCAAACTATTGCTCTTTTTGATATTGGAGGAGATCAATAATGTTGAAGAAAAACAAAACTGGTACTCCAGGTACTAGACACCGAATTGACGTAGATCGCAAAAAGCTGCACAAAGGTGCTCCTGAAAAATCTTTATTGCGCAAAGGTCACAAGAAACGTTCTGGTAGAGATGCCAAGGGACATATTTCTATGCGTCATCGAGGTGGCGGAGTTAAAAAGCGCCAAAGAATTATCGATTTTAAACGTAATAAGCTAGATGTTCCAGCAGTAGTGAAGAGGATTGAGTATGATCCAATGCGCAGTGCGAATATTGCTCTTTTAGCCTACAAAGATGGTGAAAAACGCTATATTTTGGCTCCAGAAAATTTAAAGGTTGGAGACGAAATAGTTGCTGGTGAAAAAGTAAGTACTGCAGTGGGTAACGCAATGCCTTTAAAGAATATCCCTCTTGGTGTAGAAATTCATAATATAGAACTTAGACCAGGTAAAGGAGCTCAGTTAGTTCGTGGAGCTGGTTTGGGAGCAATTATTCAATCTAAAGAGAAAAACTATGCAACTGTACAACTGCCTTCTAAAGAATTTAGATTGATAAATCTTGATTGTTTCGCTACAATAGGCAGTCTTGCTAATGCTGATTGGAAAAATCGTAAATTAGGCAAGGCTGGTCGTAAGCGTCTAATGGGTATTCGCCCAACAGTACGTGGTACCGCTCAGCATCCAGACAGTCACCCCCACGGTGGTGGTGAGGGTCGTAGTGGTGTTGGTTTAAAATATCAGAAAACACCTTGGGGTAAAATTGCAGCTCCAGGTAAAAAAACTCGCAGTCCCAGAAAAACTAATAAATGGATTGTGCGTGATCGTCGTAGTAAAAGTTAAAGGAAAATTAATTAATGTCTAGATCAAATAAAAAAGGACCATTTGTTGATCAAAAGCTTCTTAAAAAAGTGATGAAGCAAAAAGAAAACAATGACAAGACTCCTATAAAAACTTGGAGTAGAGCTTGTACTATTGCTCCAGAATTCGTTGGACATTCTTTTTTAGTTCATCAGGGTAAAAACTTTGTAGAAGTTTTTATCTCCGAGATGATGGTTGGTCATAAATTAGGTGAGTTCGCTCCCACTCGTACCTTTAGGGGTCACGGCAAGATGGTTAAAAGAATTTTGGCTAAAACTTAAAATCAGTATTAGGAAAAAATGATTATTACTGCAACACAAAAAAATACTAGACAAACTGCGCGCAAGGTTCGCTATGTAGCTGACGTTGTTAAAAAAATGTCCATCGAAGATGCGCTGAAGCAATTAGCAGTAATGGAACGTAGAGCTAGTTTAGTAGTTTTAAAAACTCTACGTCAAGCAATTGCTAATGCAATAAATAATCATCAATTATCACTTGATGAATTAAAAATTAAAAATATTGTGGTTGATGTTGCACCAACCTACAAACGTTGGAGAGCAGTGAGTCGTGGTCGAGCTCATACTATTTTAAAAAGATCATGTCACATTAAAGTAGAATTAGAGAAAAAGGAACCAGTCAAAAAAGAACCAGTCAAGAAAGAAGACAAATCAATTAAAAAAGATCAAGAAGAAAAAAAGTTAGCAAAAACTAAGAAAACGACTAAGACAACTAAAGCAACTAAGACAACTAAAGCAAAGAAATCTACAAAAAAAGTTAGTAGCAAAACTAAGACTACAACTAAAAAAGTAAGCAAAAAAAGTAAAGAATAAATATGGGACAAAAAGTTAATCCAACTCTATTGCGTATGGGCGGAATTTTCAGCTGGAAATCCCGTTGGTTTGCTGACAAAAGCAATTACTCAGCTAATGTTCTAGAGGATTATCGTTTGCGTCAATACTTAGAGAAAAAACTATCTAATGCTGGATTAGTAGAAATTAATATTAAGCGTTCAATTAGTAAATTAACTTTAATTATTGAAGTGGCTAGACCAGGTTTGGTTATCGGTAAGGGAGGACAAAATTTAGAGAGAATTAAAGCTGGAGTTGATAAAATTGTTAATATCTCAAAAATTAAAAAAGAGCAGTCTCGCATTGAATTAAAAATTGAAGAAGTAAAGAAACCAGATTTGAGTGCAAAGTTAGTGACGGAGAGAATAATTAGTCAATTAATTGCTCGTTATCCTCATCGTCGAGCTGTCAAACAAGCAATGGAAAAGGTAATGGGTGCAGGAGCGAAGGGAGTAAAAATTCAACTGTCTGGAAGAATTGCTGGCGCAGAAATTGGTCGCAGTGAAAAATACTTTCAGGGTAGCATTCCTACTCAAACCTTGAGAGCTAATATTGATTATTATGAACAACCAGCTAAAACCAGATCCGGATACGTAGGAATCAAAGTTTGGATTTA
>CAYXJQ010000080.1:0-6626 GCA_964464985.1 uncultured Pseudomonadales bacterium
ATTTAATAACAATCACCTTAAAGTAGATTATCCTGAAAGGGTTATGATAAGCTGTTTTGAATCTTTAAAGCAATTTGAAGAAATTAAAAAAATAGATAGATATACAGCTAGCTTGTTTAAGTTAACTATCCCTGATTTCCCAGAAGAAATAAATAAAGATAATTTAAGTTTTCATGGCAATGGCTATAAACATTTGATTGGATTGTATAGCTTGACATTTAATTATATTGCCCAAAAAATAAAGTTTGGATGGTCCTATCCAGAAAGTTTCCTACACCCTAGTGTTCAAGGTAATTTGGCTGATGCCATGATTATATTATCTGGAGATCTTTTGTTTAACAAATTTATTATTTGTGTTAATGAAAATAAGTTTGATGATTATTTAAAAAGCACTAATAAAAACATAAGAGAATATTTTTTTGGCGTAGTTTGCAAAGGTAATCTTGAGAGCTTTAAGAAAAGGAGTTAAAGTATGCTGATCGAATCAGCCAGTCTTTATTACAAAGAAGGTGTAAGCGACAAAGTTTATAACGCCACCATAGAAGAAGAAAATGATGGCTTTGTTGTTAATTTTAGTTATGGAAGAAGAGGAGGTGCCCTAAAAAGTGGGACTAAAACTAATAATCCTGTTGGTTTAGATCAAGCAAAAAAAATATACGAATCTTTGCTAAAAGAAAAAACTGGCAAAGGTTATCAAAAAATTCAGTCAGATCAAGCTCACAGCATACATGTTCCTGAAAACTTACCAGACACAGTTTCTGATGCTAAGTGTGTTCTTTTAAATCCCATCAAAGAAAGTGAAGTTGAAGATTATATTAATGATGATCTTTGGCTAGCTCAACCAAAGTTTGATGGTGTAAGATTCATGTTGCACAAAAAAGATGGAAGAATAAGAGCTTACAATAGAAGGGGAATTAATTGTAATATTCCAACTGTTATATGGAATGACACAGAAAAATATAATAAAGACTTTCTACTTGATGGTGAACTTGTAGGTGAAAAGTACTATATTTTTGACATCTTAGAACATGATGGAAAGAATTTGGAGGATCTAACTGTCTTGGAAAGACTAAATCAATTAAATGATTTTAAATCTTTCTCGGAATACTTTCACTTGACCGATAGTTATTGTTCAAAACAAGAAAAAAATAATTTTTATAAAAAGTCATTAGAAAACAATGAAGAAGGCATTGTTTTTAAGAAAAAAACAGCCAAATATTATGTAGGTAGGCCTGCTAGTGGAGGCAGTTATGTTAAATACAAATTTTATGCCACTTGTAGTTGCTTTGTTACAGAAATAAACGAAGGCAAAAGAAGTGTGAAAATAGGTTTGTTGAATGGAAGAAAGTTAATAGATTGCGGTAAGGTAACAATACCGGTTAACCATGATGTTCCCGAGGTAGGCTCTATTGTCGAAGTCAGATATTTGTATGCATATAAGCAATCTGGGAATCTTTATCAACCTACCTACCTTGGAATGAGACAAGATATTCAAGATACTGATTGTCAGAAGAGTCAATTAAAGTATAAAAAAGAAGAAGACTAAGTTGTGAAAAAACTAGATTCATTTAAAAAAAATTTAACCTTAAACGAAGTTTTAAAATCTTTTAATAGCAAAAGAATTTTTGTTGATTTGACTGGCAGGATGATTTCTGAGCATCACACTCCATTGGAAGTTATAGTAGATTCAGAGGAAAAAAATGATGTAGGTTTCTTTTTTGGAAATTTGTGCGAAACTAGTATTTCTAGTGAATCTATATGCAAAGTTATAGACAGAGATGCTGTAAAAATAATTAAAAATGATCAAAATTACAACATTGGATTAATAATACGTTTCAGAACTTTACAAATTGCTAATTTATTTTAAATGAAAAATTTTAAATATGAAAATTTGCATAAAGCCAAAAAGCTTTTAGGTATCAGCTACTTAGGATCAGTCAACCTAACGGCTAAACATGCAAAAGCTTTTAATTACGATGAATTGGTTTATACTCTTTACCTCTCGCCGGCAAACACTTCTGGTTATGAGGTTTGCCCAAAAAGAACAAAAGAGTGCACTGTTGCATGTTTGCATGAGTCTGGGTATAATAGGATTGATGTAAAAGAGAATAAAATCAATAACAGTCGAATAGTTAAGACAAAATTGTTTTTTGAAAACAGAGAGTTTTTTATGAGTATTTTAATTGATGAAATTAAAAGTACTTATTTAAAAGCTTTGAATCAAGATTACACTTTTAGTATTAGATTAAACAATGTTAGTGATATTAACCCTGAAAGGTTTAGAACAAGAAACCTTAATATCTTGGAAATCTTTCCTGAGGTTCAATTTTTTGACTATACAAAGGTTTTATCTAGAATAAAACTACTTGAGAAGTATCCTAATTATGATCTTACTTTTAGCTACAGCGGAGAAAATTGGGATGAGTGCCTAGAGGCCCTGAAGAACAACGTGAGAGTGGCCGTAGTGTTTAAAGACAAAATACCGGAAGAGTATAGGGGCATTCAAGTAATAAACGGAGATGATTATGATATGCGTTACAAAGATCCTAAAAATGTTTTAGTTGGACTTAAATTCAAAAAAGTTAGAAGCAAGATTGATTTTAGCAACAACAGTTTTGTGGTGAGCTTGTGAAAAAAAATAAACAAAAATTAGTTTTCCAGTTAGATGATATTGTTTGCGATATTTGTGGAGATAGTTGTAAAAAAAACCTCGACATAGAAAGTGCTAAACTTTTTGCTTATTGGGGCTATGATTCTTCTAAAGATGGTGATGTATATGACATAGACCTTTGTGAAAGCTGTTTTGATAAAACTCTAAATTTTTTATTGGAAATAAGGTCTCATGTAAATACCAGAGAAGATAATTCTGACACTCTTTCTCCTGTTAGCAACCAAATAACTTCAAAGTAATTAAAATACAAATCCCGGTACGTCATTTGTTCGGTTTCGTTCTTCACAAAAAACAAGGAATTTATAATCACAATGGCTAGCGACCTTACTAATAGAAATATTGTCTCAGAAAGTCTTGTTGATATTATCAAAAGAAACAGGGTTTGCGATAGACCCATGCTTATTTTTGGAGCCCCAGGTGTTGGTAAGAGTCAACAAGTTTGGCAAAGCATTGAAAATGATGAAACTTGTATTGACTTGCGACTGAATAGTTTAGATAGCATAGATCTTAGAGGCCTTCCTGTTATTCAAAAGGATGAAAAAGGTAATCCCACAAAAGTTAGTTGGGTGAGGCCTGAGTTTCTTCCTTATGATGGCAAGGGAGTTATTTTTCTCGATGAAATTAACACCGCTCCGCCCAGTGTGCAGAACCCTGCTTTGCAACTTGTTCTTGATAGAAAAGTTGGAAATCACCATCTAGGTGATGGATGGTATATTGTTGCTGCGGGCAACAGAAGCGAGGATAGAGCACATGTTTATCCTCTTAGTAGTGCTCTTATTGCTAGGTTTGCAGTTTACGACTATGTTCCCAATGTTGAAAATTGGATTGATTGGGCCATCAAATCTGGCATCCATCCAGACGTTGTTGGCTTTATTAGCTTTAGAAGAGAACTTCTTGTTCAGCCTGTAGTTGATGAATATACTCCAAGTGCAAATCCTAGAAGTTGGAGCTATGTGAGCGATCGACTTAAAAACAAATTTACTAATCTTGCTGACATTAGGGCTTGTGTTGGCGGTAGTGCTGGCGAGTTTATGGCTTATTTAGATGTTTGTAAAAGTCTGCCCGATATGGATAAACTTGTTTCTGGGAAAAGCAAATGGAAAGAGGATAGGAAAAAAATTAGTGTTAGCTATGCTGTTTCCAGTGCTTTGGCTGGTTACTTGATTGAACACAAATCTCCTGAGAAAGTTTTTGAGAATTGTGCAAATGTTTTGATTGATATTAGTCCCGAGCCTGCTGCTCTTTTTATCAAGAGAATCATGAATGATGACAAAGCTGCTAGAATCCGAGATATTGCATACGAAAGCGAAAATATCGGTAAGTGGCTTGAAAAAAATGATGAATTGATTAAAGGCAGCATGAAGCTTGGTTGATTTTTGTGAAGAGCCACTGTTGGGGGTAACAAGAGACACCCTAGCAGTGGTTTTTAACCGGAGTATAAAAAATGACTAAAATTATCGAAAAAGAAAATATTTTAACTAAAGAGGAAGAAGAAGAATTTCGTCAAAAGATTGACACTATTCTTTTCGCCTTTGCTCATCATTACCCTTTTTGGGGTGTGTTAAGCGAGCGGTGTAAGTACAGCGTAACTAAAACAGATATTCCAACTGCTTGTGTGGATAAAAATGGTCATATAATTTTTAATTATGACTTTTGTATGAAGTTGACTGAACATGAATTTCTATTTTTGGTTGCACACGAAATAAGTCACTTTGTTTTCGAGCACAACCCTAGAAAAGGAAACAGAGATTCTTTACTCTGGAATATTGCTGTAGATTATGCAGTTAATTTGATGCTATGGTATCAGTTCCAAAACGATAAATATATCATCAAGGGTGGAGTTTTTGACGATAGTTGGAAAACAGACAAGCCTTTGTATGATGGAATGAACGCAGAGTTAATTTACTCTGACTTGCTTAATAAATCAGAAGTTATCGAATTGAGTGTAGAGGATATTTTAGGCGATACACCTTTAGAAGGTGGTGGTAAAGGCAAGAGTGGGGGCAAAAACTCATCTTGTGTTAGAGACAGGCGTGTACCCCTTCCAGAAACAGAAGGAAAAAGTAAGAAGCAAGTAGACCAAGAGCTTAAAGACTTTGTTAATAAAGCTATTTGCGATGCTTACACTGTGGCTAAAAGCCAAGGTGATCTTCCTGCCGGCTTAGAGAGAATTATTAACTCTCACCTCAAGAGCAAGGTTGATTGGGTTACTGCTCTTAGGCAAAAAATGAGATTCGGAACAAGCAGACTTGAAAAGAAAGATGTTACTTGGAATTTCCCTAATAGAAGGTTTTTGGGCGGAGACTTTATTTTTCCCAGCAACATAGGTCCAGACAGCCCTAAGTTAGCATATGCTGTAGACACTAGTGGTAGTATGAGCGAAGAAGATCTTAACAATGCTATTGGCGAGCTTGAAGATCTTAGAAAAAAGCTTAATGCCAAGGTTTATTTCTTAGATTGCGATGCTGGAGTTTATTCTAGTAGGTGGATAAGTCCGTTTGAACCCCTTCCTTCGCTAAGAGGGGGAGGCGGAACAGACTTCAGACCAGTGTTTGAGCATCTAAAAAGCAACGGAATTAAACCTGACTATTGCGTTCTTTTTACTGACGGTTACGGAGAGTTTGGAGTTGATCCAAAACTAGATGTTCTGTGGGTCATGACTAGTGATGTTAAGCCGCCCTTTGGCGAGGTTATTCGTTACAATGATCTTAACTAATTTTTGAAACAAAGTGAAAAAATGAAAGAACAAATTAAAAATCAAATAATAGAAAAAGGCATTTTGTCTGAAAATGATTTTGAAACAGCCCCAGATTGGGCTCTTGATTTTGCAGAAATGATACTTAAAATTTCTGATAGCGAGGTTTTTTGTTCTAGTTGTGTTTCAAATTTTGAAATAGAAAAGTTTTTAGAAGAAATACAAACTATTCAAGATACTTTAGACTTAGAAAATTGTGATAGGGTCACTAATAATTTTGAAGAAAAAACCAAAACAGTTAAAATAGGGATTCCAAACAAAATAGTTCCCTTTTTAAGAACATTTAATGAGCAGATGAAAATTGATTAAAATTATTAAACAAGTTGTAAATAAAAGTCATCCATACTTATTTAGTTTAAGTATGGGAGCAGATAGTGTAGCGGCATTTATTTGGATGAAAATGGCCGGCTACGAAGTTGTTCCAATTCACTTCAACCATAAGCTTAGGCCCCAAAATGATTTGATGGAAGAAAAATTTCTAGATTTTTGCAAAGATTTTAATGCAAAAAGCGATTTTATTACACACGCTCCAACTTTAAATACAATTAATGAACACAGGACAGAATCTGATCTTAGAAAATTAAGAATTGAATTCTATCAAGATATTTCTAGTTTTGCAAAAGAAGTTTTATATCTTGGCGACTTGACTCCCACCATTGTCACAGCCCACCATCTTGATGATTATGTGGAAAGCTATTTATTGAACTGTTTTAGAGGACACCCAAATCATGTTTCCATTGAATTAGAGAGTGACTTTAATATTGATGATTCTGAATCTAGGTTTAAAATCACTCATCCTTTTTTGCTGACAAGGAAAAAGGATTTTATTCAATTTTTAGAAAGAAATAATTACATGAAATATGTAGTGGAAGATGAAACTAATAAAATTTCAAAAGGAAGTAGAAGAAACTGGATTAGAAATGTTATTCTTCCTGAAATGAAAAAAAACAAACTATCTCTTGAAAAATTTGCAAAAAGAAAAATAGAAAGTGCCTTGAAGTTGAATAGTTTTATGGTATAGTGTTTACATGGGCCGATAGCTCAATTGGTTAGAGCACCAAACTCATAATTTGGGGGTTCTAGGTTCAAGTCCTAGTCGGCCTACTCAGTAATTTGTTTCCAGTTCTATATTCTCAAAATTAGCATCCTTAAAAAAGTATTTGCAAAAAAAATGGTCCGTGCTACAATGTACCTACCTTT
>CAYXJQ010000081.1:0-1586 GCA_964464985.1 uncultured Pseudomonadales bacterium
TAAATTCTAATTTTTACGTCTGTTTTTCTGAAGCAGCAATTTCTGCTTGCAGTTGGGCAATTTCTTCGGGGGTCATTTCTGCCAAGCGTTTATCCAAGACAGCCTCTTCATAGTCTTTAAGCTGCTGATTGTAGGTCATATTGTGGGTTAAAACTCTTACCAAATAGCTCAACGTCCAGATAATAATCCCCAGTACTAGTACAAACTGTGTCCAGATTCCCGCACTGAGTCCATCAATACCAAAAAGTTTCAGAATCAGATAGAGAAGACCACCACCGAGAAAAACAGCTAAACCGATAAAAATAACGTCAATTCGGCGCATGATTCTAGTTAAGCCTTAATTTCACGACGTTTGGGACGAAAATTTAAAAAAGGACTCAATAATAACATTCCTGGAAAGAAGAAAAACACCATAAAATACATAAACCCTCTTTCAAAGGAACTGGCTACATACCAGCGCTGTTTTAGCTAAAAGTACACCAACCCAGGCATAATTAATAAATATAGTCCACTCAAACTCAGGTAAAGTCCAGCAGTTAAGATAGTTTCTTGATCAAGCATAGTTTTTTCTAAGCAATTAATATCCAGCAATTATACCATCTAAAAAATCAAATGCCTAACGAAGACTCGATATATACTAGATATTGCCACTTTTAAATTTTATGTGTTGAAACAGTGCGACCTCAGAAAGCTCAGAAAATTGATTTAAATACTGAATATATTTGTCCCTGTCGGCGTAAAGGCTGCTTAAAACCGATTATTTTAACAGATGCCTTTGGCTGCGATCGCTGTCAGCAGATTTTTGTTGTCCAAGAAAATGGTTATGAAATTGAACAGTTATCTTCTCATTATCCCTATAAGAAAAGTTGGCGCTGGTTAAATAATCGTTGGATTGCCAATAATCAAGGAGTAGGAGAAAATTATTTTCCCGTTGCTTTGGGAATAATTTTGATTTTGTTGATCATCTGGTTACCTCTAGCTTTACGTTCTACTTCTGGGGTGGGTATTGTTTTTTGGTCTTTGTTTGCGTTATTCTTAGCATTAATCCCCGCCTTGATGGTTTGGCTAGCTTATCGTCGTTGATCAACATGGCAATTGAAAAGTCTTTGCAACCGATACTTGAGAGAAGTTATCGTGATTTTCTTAAACTAGAAAAATCGACTAAACAACAGAGAAATCAAGCAATTGAAGCAATGGTTGTTGGGTTAGATCACGCTTTTGATCAGATTTTAGAGGCTAATACTCTAGACTTGTTGGAAGCTAGGGAAATGGCTCGACCGGAATTAGTTACTAATTGGCTCAAATTAACCCCAGAACGTCTGCGTCATACAGTTAAAATACTCGAAACAATCGCTAAACTCAATGACCCTTTAGATCGGCGGATTTATCGTCTGCAACAGCAGCATAACCTTCCTCAGAGCTATTGTCGAGCTACCCCTCTAGGTGTAATTCTCTTCATTGGGGAAGCTTTACCAGAATTAGTAGCTATAGCTGCTGCTATGGCTATTAAAACTGCTAATAGTATTATTCTCAGGGGTACAGGTGAATCAACCCAGACTATAGAGGCGATCGCCCAGGTTTTACAA
>CAYXJQ010000082.1:0-1638 GCA_964464985.1 uncultured Pseudomonadales bacterium
CTAAGAAATGATTACTTGTTTTATAGCATTTTGCTGTGTCTTAGTTGTAGCTATATTAAAATTTGAGGGTGTCAGCGTTAAGCATTACGTCAGAGTAGACGTAAAGGCCAGAAGCATAATCGAATTACTAAAAGGATGGTTTAAGAAATGAAAAAACAATTACAATTCAAATGGTCATATTATGCAGGTTCTATAACACCTGATGATATGGATTATTTAATAACAGATTTTAAAAAAATAGTAAAAACTTGGTTTCCAAATTCTACAATAATTAGAAGCATAGAATGTGGTGACCACTGGGAAAGTCTTACATTATTTATTCCAGAAGAAGATTACAATGATGAAACATTTAATATGTTAGAAGACACAATTTTAGAAATTTTTGATGAATTTGCAGGCAGTTGGAGTTTCGAACAAATAAACTAAATTATTCAGAAAGGAAAAATCATGAGTACAAAAGGAACACCTAAAAGAGACGGCTCAGGTCGTGGGACCAGAGCAAATCGTGGCAGGGGTGGTTGTAAGACTACCCAAAAAACTGGCAAAGGTAGAAAATAAGAAAGGGAAAAAATGAAACACTTACTACTGCTATCACTATTATTGCTTGGCGGGTGCATAGGCAACTCTCTAAGCCGAAAAACTTGGAATCGAGACGGCAGACTTTCAAGTGAGCTAAAAGTCAACAATTTAAAAGGCATGGTGAATACCAGCACAGGCAGCCTTGTATTTGAGATTAAAGACAGAAACGATTTTACAGCCTACTTAGTGGTTATTGACTCTAATGTAGTCCACAGCCCCGAATCAGCTACAGCTATCTTTGATGGCCTGACAAACTTATCTACTGGTGGAGCAAGCGGTGTTGTTAGTGATGTTGTAGAACGGAAATAATATATAACGGGAATTAAATATAAATATTGTCACGGAGAAAAAAAATGAAAATTGAATTAACATTTATAGAGCCTATTTTAGGAACATTATCTGGAAACAAGGATATCGCCAAGGAGTTTATCATTAGCAAACATCCGAACGCTATAAATGGTGGTGGAGATGACGAAGAAAAAGCTCTTGATAATGGCGACGTTGATAGAGAAATTGAAAAAGCAACAACAATATTTGCAAGAGATAGTGAAGGTTGCCTTGTTTTTTGGGATTATCACATTAAAGGCTTTTTTAAATCGGCTTGTAAAGCCATGCTTTTGTCAGAAGATTTTAAGCAGGAAACATTGAAAAAAGTTAAACTAACAAACTATTCACACAAGAGAACAATAGATTTGCTAATTTTTGCAAATCCTAGAATGATTAAACTGGAATTACCAGAAAATGGCAAAATTACATGGTGTGAAAGACCTTTGCGGGGTGAAACGATGAGAGGTGAGCGAATATCATTGGCTAGAAGTGAGCAACTACCTGCTGGTACAAAGATGTTTTTTGAAGTCGAATTTATGAACAAAAAACTCGAACCGTTTATAATGTGGTGGTTGGACTACGGTAAATATTCCGGATTCGGCCAATGGCGTAATTCAGGTAAAGGCCGTTTTAAGTACAAAGTTATTGACTAAGCGATGGTAGAGTGATGTAGAGCAAAGTGACGTTTAGTAAAGCAAAGGTGCCGTTGGGTCTAGTAAAGCACGGTAAAGC
>CAYXJQ010000083.1:0-2189 GCA_964464985.1 uncultured Pseudomonadales bacterium
TCTATTGATAAAACATCACCTGCTTTAATAAATAGAGGAGCTTGAACAATTAAACCAGTCTCCATAGTTACTGGTTTTTTACCAGCAGTTTGTCGATCACCAGCAGTAGCTTCATCTGCCTTCGTTACTTTCAATTTAACTTTTGGTGGCAAACTAACACCCAGGGCTTTATCTTCATAAAAAATTACGTAAATTTTTAATTCAGAAGTGAGCATTGCTACCTGATCTCCCACAAGTTCAGCTGTAACAGCAACTTGCTCATAACTATCTGGATCCATAAAAATAATTTCATCACCAGATTTATAAAGAAATTGCATTTCTTTGCTTTGAACATCTAATTCTTCTACAGAATCATGTGATTTAAAACTAAATTCGACGTTAGCTCCACTACGCATATTGCGCATTTTTACTTTAGAAAAAGCCGAGCCTTTTCCCGGTGAAACAAATTTTACATATAACACCAGATGAGGTTGATTTCTATGTAAAATATAGCTACCTTTTTTGATGTTGCCAGCTTTGATGTTAGACATAAGTTCTTTTTGATCGAGTTATTAAAGCTTAAAATCATTGACAAGTCAAGTTAAAGCACTTTTATTCTTCATAAATTATAGTTAATCAAATATTTCTCTAGCTGGAAAAAAGAGTACATCATTAATATCAGTTACTCCAGCAAAAAACATAATTAAGCGATCTACTCCTACAGCAATTCCCCCAGATTCTGGCATGCCTGTTTTCAAGGCCTTGATAAAATCCTGATCTAGATCATAGCTAGTTTTAGCTAGTTTTTGACGTAATTGTAATTCAGATTTTAAGCGTTGCTCTTGTTCTTCAGCATCCGTCAATTCACTAAAGGCATTACCCAATTCCAATCCGGCCACATACACTTCAAATCGTTCAGCAAAATTTGAATTATTTTGTTTTTTCTTAGCTAAAGCTGCCTGAGACAGGGGATAGTCATAGATGATGACCGGATGATTTAATTTTGCTAATTCTGGCTCAATTTCGTTAAGAAACAATTGATAAAACAAGTCGTCCCAACTTTCTTTGTTGTCCAGAGGGTAGTTGAGTTGCTGGGAAAGCTTATAAAGTTTTGCTTCATCTAATAATTCATTTTCGTTTATTTTTAAATATTTATTAAAAGCTTCGGCCACTGTCATTTTATGATAAGGCGCTGTTAAATCGTAGGTTCTGGATAAATATTCCACCTGATTGCCCTGCAATCTAGATAAGATGCTCTTAGCAAATTTATCATTCTTTTCTCGGTAATATTTTTGCAGTTCTTGGCTAATAAACAACATTAATTGAGCAAAATCATCCATGATGTCTCGATAGTCGGCATTGCTACGATACCACTCTAAAATAGTGAACTCTGGATTATGGTTTGATCCAAAACTTTCTTGATTACGAAAACTTTTACACATTTGATATATCTTTCCCAAACCAGCCACTAATAATTTTTTCATGGCATATTCTGGACTAGTCAAAAGATAAGCTGCTTGTTCTTTTCCCAATTCATCTTTCAGTTTAGTAGCAAAAACCTCTAAATAAGGTTCACTACCTGGGGATTTAACCAAGAGTGGCGTTTCCACTTCATGAAAATGATTTTGGTCAAAAAATTTTCTAATTGCCTTTACTACCTGTTCGCGCAATAAAAGTTGATCAGTAAAAAATTGATCATCCAGCATTTTTTGCCAATTTTTTTGCATAAGGCAAGGATATTATATTACGCTTAAAACTAAAAACCAGAGATCTTTAAAATAATAAAGATTGCATACAAAGCAATCATTAACAATGATTCATTGCGCTGGAACCTATTTTTACTAAATAAAAATAAAACCGCAATAATTGAAGTGAACAATAAGTATGGAATATCAAATTGCACTACTTGGCGACTAACTTCCCAAGCACTGATACTACTACTAATTCCTAAAGCTAAAAAAACATTCAAAATATTACTACCGATTAAATTATTCAGAGATAGAGCGGTAGAGCCTTTAAGCATAGCACTTATTGATACCATCAATTCTGGCAAGCTACTGCCTAAACCAACCAATAAAATACCCACCAACATTTCATTAATGCCTAAATTTTGAGCAATCACAATTCCATTGTCTAAAACTAATTGAGAAGCCTTTGACAAAATCAACAAACCAATAATTAATTGAACAAAATAAATAAATTTAACTTTT
>CAYXJQ010000084.1:0-3190 GCA_964464985.1 uncultured Pseudomonadales bacterium
TCCCTGCTAAAATTTATAGAAACCAGTGTTCAAGAATTAAAAGCTTATTCTTGTATTAGATATTGGCAGTTAGAAAACGAACCTCTAGATCCGAGTGGACCACATCAAGACATTATTCCTTTAAATGTTTTGCAAAAAGAAGCAGCGCTAATCAAAAGACTTGATCAGCGACCGATTATTATTAGTGTCTGGGGAAATGAAATAATGAAAAGAAATTTACTCAATAAATTGAGTTCTATCACCGACAATATTGGTTTAGATCTTTATTACAAGTTATTTATTAGAAAAATTTTAAAAAAATCAATTTACCTTGGACCATTACAAAGTAGCAAAGAACTGAAAAAATATCTTGCTAAATTTCCCAAGATCAATTTTTGGATTACTGAACTGCAGGCTGAACCATGGGAAAAAGATGCAAAGGCCTATCTCAGTCTTAATCCAAGAAGCATTAGTCCTCAGCAATTATTAAATAATTTTAAAAAAGCCTCGTTATTAGATGTAGATAAAATTTTGTTTTGGGGGTTTGAGTATTGGCTGTGGAAGAAAATTAAGGGGGATAATAGTTATTTTAAACTTCTTAAAGAAGTAAAAAATTAGTCGTTTATTTGATCAAGATTGCTTTTTTATTCATCTCAAGCTATAATATCCCATAATGTTAAATAGAAAGACGAGGGTTAGGTTTTATCAAAAAGCCCCGGCTAAATTTCTATTAAAGAAAGCTAAGAGCCTGAGAAAGTTGGGTATTGCTTCTTTTATATTTAGCTTGGTGTTTATATTTTTAAGCAATCCTTTTCTTACTCTGGAAAAATTTAAAGATTTACCAAGTACACTAAACAGCTCAAAAGCAATCATTGCTAGTATTCCTGAATTTATTAGAGACATACCTCAAGAAGCAGAAAAAAGTAGCTTTGATTTTTTTGATTGGACAAAGATGCAGTTAGATAATTCTTGGCCAATTTTTGCTAGAGAAACAGTTGAAGAAAATCAAGAGGCTGGTCAGAGTGCCGTCCCTCAAGTTACGGTGGCTCCAGACTACGCCAATTCACCTTTTTATATTGAAATTCCTAGTTTAGAGATTTATGAAGAGGTTCATGCCAATATTAACCCTAATAAACCCTCAGAATATAAGGAAGCTCTAGAAACCGGTGTGGCTCATGCTCGTAATTCAGCTTTTCCCGGACAAGACAAATTAATTTATATTTTTGGTCATTCGACCAACGGCTTGTGGAATGTAGAGGCTTACAATGCGGTTTTTTATCAGATTAAAGATTTAGAGTTAGGCGAGCAAATCATTTTACATTTGGGTGAAGAACAGTTTGTTTACCGGGTGAGTGCCCAAGATATTATCCAAAGTAGCGAAGTAGATTTTATTAACAATCTAAGAGATGAAAATATTTTGTTATTACAAACCTGTTGGCCTCCGGGCACCACTTGGCAAAGACTTTTTGTCAGTGCAGTGCCAGTGATTGTTGAATAATATCCCATAATGTTGACAATATAATATTATAAATATATAATATATAGTCCAATATATACAAAAGTAGTTTTTAAAGACTAATATGAAAAAAATAGTTTCTTACCTTTTAATAGCCACTGGCTTTTTATTGTTTTTCGCAAATCTAGTTAGCGCCAAAGAATGTCGTACTGTTTACGGTGGTGGTGAAGTTTGTGAAACCGGTAGTATCAGTTTGGATAAAAAGGTTTTTAATCCAAAAGCTGAACAATATTGGGATAATATTGCTGCTAGTTCTTATGCTTTTTCTCCAGAAGAAGAAGTTAAGTTTAGTTTAAGAATCAAAAATATTTCAGATATTAAAGTTGACAGTGTTCGTTTAGATGACGACTTCGCTCGCTTAATTGATTACATGGTTTATGTAAGCAGTGATAAAGGCGACTATGAGGTTGAGGTCAAAGATAATGTCATTAAATTTAAGTTCGGTGATTTAGACGGCAAAGAGGAGCTCACAGTTTACTTTACAGCTCGTTTCAAAGACGCAGGTGAATTACCAGTTGGTACTACTTGTATTACTAATGTAGCTCGCGCTTATTCTGATGAAGATAATTTGAGCGATACCGATTATGCTAGTTTCTGTGTCAAGACCGATGAGGCCAAAATTGTTACTGAAGTCACTCCAGACACTGGTTTTGATTTAAGTACTATTTTAGCTCTAGAAGCGATGGCTTTAGCTGGTCTAGGCGCCTTTGCCTTAACCAAGTCAAAGAAAATCAGTAAATAATTAGCATTTTTTAATTGAATTGAAAAACCCCTCTCTAAAAAAGAGGGGTTTTTAATAATTTATTTGAGAGCTATGTTTAGTTGTTCTTAACTTGCTTATAGGAGACTTATAAAACAGACAATCAACATCCCATAATATTGACAAAAATGACTTTTATTGATATACTTTTATCTAGTTATGATAATTTTTTAGTAGAGAACAGGCCTCGATGTAATAATGCTTGTTTCTTGAAACACATTTTTCCATCAAAGTCTTTTCTCTGCTCGAAAGAGTAGACGAAGGAGCTCTTTAAGTAGCCTTTAAAACCCGGAAATTGCTTCTGGAGTTTTGACTAGCTTACTAAAGAGACGCACCTTAACAATTGGAGGAAAATGCTCTAGGCATTTAGGTCCAGCTTTTGTGACAATCATTCTAATAAGTGGTTGTTAGAGAAGCTGGTCCTTCGTGCCGAAAGGCAAGGGACGAGTCGGTGACCACTGACGCCCATGTGGAATATCTTTTCTCAAGGAGAAAAACCATGAAACGCTTTTTGTTAGTCGCAGTTTTGTTTGTTTTGGCGAGTTTACTCGCCGCCTGCGCAACACCGTCACTGACGGAAGCACAGGTATCAGAAATTGCCGCGCAAGCGGCAAAAGACGCGGTGGCGGGGATTGAATTCCCCGAACAGAAAATCCAACCTATCGCAGTGGAAGTGGTAATGCCGGTTCCCCAAGCTGAGGAGCCAGAACCGGTTGACGAACCAGAGGTCGTTACAATTGTAGCGCCTGTTGTATCGAATAGCCTGGTTAACCCAGTGTTGTTCGATGCCGACACCCAACCCGTCGGTGACGACGAGGGATTTTTTGACCTCGGTGTCAACCCAGGTCAAATTGGGATTGTATTTGGTTGGGACCTAAGCTGGGGTGCTAATAGTATCCCCGGCGAGGGGTGTGAAATAGTCGTACTATCTTCTG
>CAYXJQ010000085.1:0-8242 GCA_964464985.1 uncultured Pseudomonadales bacterium
GAATTTTCCTGGTTTTCCCGATGGAATGAGGGGTCCAGAGTTTATGATCAATTTGCAAAAACAGGCTGCAAAATTTGATACTGAACTACTTCATCAACAAGTTACAGCAGTTGATTTAAGTAAGAAACCTTTTAAGATCTGGACAGCTTTGCCTAAAAATATGGAGTCGGACAGTTTTCAAAAATTGAGGGGTCAGGAGTTATTTGAAGCTACTCAAAAGATCAAAAAAGAAAGCGAAGCAAATTATAGTGCTCAAGTTTTATTAATAGCAACTGGAGCCAACCATATGATGTTGGGTGTTTCCGGCGAAAGGGAATATTTGGGTAAAGGAGTGGGATTTTGTGCAGTTTGTGATGGGGCTTTTTATCGGGATAAAAAAGTTTTTGTGATTGGTGGAGGTGATACAGCATTGGGAGATGCTTTGGCTTTAACGAAGTTTACTAGTGAGGTAACTATTATCCATCGTCGAGATCAATTTAGAGCCAGTAAAATTCTTCAAAAACAAGTTTTAAATAATCCACAAATAAATATTTTATGGAACACTCAAGTTAAAGAAATAACTGGTGATGGACAAAAAGTGACTGGTTTGAAAATTTTAGAAGCAACTAAAGAGAGAACTCTTGTTGCTGATGGTGTTTTTGTAGCTATTGGTTATCAACCAAATACTGGTTTGTTTATTAATCAGTTAAAAATGAATGATCAATCCTACTTATTGACTTGTCAATACGGTTGTGAGGAAAGCATAAGGTTGGAGGGTAAATGCCCAGACGACAAAAAGCAACTTGCTTTTCCTACAATGACTTCAGTCGAGGGAGTTTTTGCCGCTGGTGATGTTACTGATTTTCGTTATCGTCAAGCAGTGGTGGCAGCTGGTTCAGGAGCCATGTCAGCTATGGACATTGAGCGTTGGTTAGAAAGTAAACAACACTCAAGAAACGATTAAATAGTTTTATTAGTTGTTTACGAATTTTTTAATAATAGTCCAAAATTCTGGGTTATCTTTAGCAACATTAAGGTTAGCTAATAACCAACCTAATGGATAACCTCCGTCAAGATATTCTCCACTGGGCTGATGAACAACTACTTTTTCAGTTAGGGCTAACTGACTCACTGTGTCCGTGATATAAAGTTCTCCTGATTGAGGATTGGGTTGTTGAACGCTGATTAAATCAAAAATCGTTTTGGGTAAAATATATTTGCTGATATTAGCTAAATTAGAAGGAGCAGCGCCTGGTGCTGGTTTCTCAATTAAAGCTTGTAAATAGCGGAAATTATTTTCACTGGCTAGTTTAGCAATTCCGTAGCGATGCAGCATCTCTTCTGGTTTTTCAATGCAAGTCACTAAACCTTTCGCACCGGATTCTTCGAAAGTTTCAATCATTGCTGCCACTTCACTATGACCATTATGGTTATAGATGAAGTCATCACCCATTAGGACTAAAAAAGCCTCTTCATCTTTTAAATATTCTTTAGCTAACTGAACTGGTACAGCTGTTCCATAATTTTCGGCATCAGGTTGTCTAACAAAATGGAAATTGGCTTTTTGATGTAATTGTTTAATTGAATCGTAAAGTTCGAGTTTATTATTTTTTTGTAAGTATTGATGTAATCTTTGGTTTTCTCGATAGTAATGAAGAACTTGATAATTATGTTCACTGATTACAAAAATAATGTCGGTAATGCCGGCCTTAATACAATCATCAACCACATAATCAATTAGTGGTCTATCCAAAATTGGCAACATCTCTTTTTGAATAGTTTTACTGATGGGTAAAAATCTAGTACCGAATCCAGCGCAAGTAATCACTGCTTTACTTATTTTCATATTTTATCTTTGTAGCATATTTTTGTATAATTGTTAAGTTATGCAGTTTATTTTAGCATCACAATCACCACAAAGGGCAAGTCTTTTGGCAACACTACCTTATGATTTTAAATTATTGCCAGCGGCAATTGATGAAGCAGTTATTCCTTTTAAAAATCCTAAAGATAAAGCCAAGTGCATCGCTTTAGCCAAGGCTGAAACAGTAGCAAAAAAAATTAATGGAGAAGCTATTATTATTGCTGCGGACACTTTTTGCTTATGTAAGGGGCAAATTTTAGAAAAACCTAAAAACAAATCAGAGGCGCGTCAAATGTTGGAATTACAAAATGGTCAAGAAATCAAAGCTATTACTGGATATGCTTTTATTTACCAAAATGACGAACAAAAAATTATTAAAAACAACAGTGTGACGACAAAACTTCGTTTTCGTAAATTATTAAGGAGTGAAATTGAAAATTATATTACCCATCAACCAGTTTTAACTTGGTCGGCTGCTTTTAGCCCAGCCTATGATGCTGGAATGGCCCTATTGCTTTCTTCTGAAGGAAATTTAACCGCTTTTACACATGGTTTGCCAATTAATCTAGTAGTTAATTTTATTAATCAACAACTTCAATTAAATTAGGCATATATTACAAACATTACGCCAACAAACCAAATAAAAACAGTAACTAGTAGAATTTTGTCTTTTATCAAAACATCAACTGGCGCCTCGCCTCGATTTTCTTCATAAACAAGCTGTAAATAGCGCATAATGCCAAAAATTACAAAAGGTAAAGTTAACATTAATAATTTTTGGGATTGGAGAGTGCGTGGTAAATTGATTACTAAATTGGGAAAATGTTCATAGAGTAAATGCAAACCATCTCCTGGAGAATTTTGAAAGGCAAATAAAGCGTAGGTTAGCCAAGTAGACGTAGCAAAAATGCTAGTATATTGATCTAGTAAACGGACGCTGTAGGTGTCTAAACTTTTTCTAGCAAAAGATAGTTTATGTTCAGTCATTAGGGTTCTCTCACTTTGTCTTTTTCCAACAGCCATGAACAGAGACATAGAGATTACCGTTAGTAAAAACCAAACACTCATGTGTAAATTGACTATCACTGCTCCTGCATAAACCCTGATTAAAAAACCAGCAGCTATGGAGATAATATCGAAAATAGCAATTTGTTTCAGATAGCTCGAATAAGTAAGCTGCAGGATTAAATAGGCAAAGAGCAAAATTTTAAAAACAACTGGTAAGGATAAACTTAACCAAAAGACCACAGCCCAACAAAAAGCAATTGCAAAAACGGCTATTGGAATTGCTAATTTTCCAGAAGCAAGGGGACGATTTTTTTTGAAGGGGTGTTTGCGGTCAGCTTCAATATCAATTAGATCGTTTAAGATATAAGTGCTGCTGGTCAGTAGACAAAAGATAGCAAAAGCATAGGTGACCATCCAGAAGTAAGACGGTCCAGTTTCAGGTTTGAAAAAGAAGAACCCTGAAAAAACCAAGGAGGCATACAAAGCCAAATTTTTTAACCACTGTTTGGGCCTAGCAGTTTTAATTATTAAGAATAAGGTATTATCTGTGATTGACATTGCTTTTAAACTTATTATAAATCAAAAAAGCGAAGACAAAGCAGCTAACTATAATAATGGTAATGATTTTACCGGTAGTGTTGAGGAATAAAGATAAAAATCCCAAAAGAAAACTACTGGCGATATAAAAAAGACTAATACGACGTTTTCCCCAACCAAAATTATCCATCAACTTGTGGTGCAGGTGTCCACGATCTCCCCAAAAGGGCGATTTACCAGCCAAAACTCTTCTAACTACTGTAAAAAGTCCGTCGGCACTTGGAATTGCTAAAACCATTAGAGTGGTTGCTACCTTAGCTCCAGAAAGAATGGCGAGCACACTTAAAAAGTAACCAGCCAAAGAACCTCCACCATAACCAGGCATAATTTTTTGTGGATAAAAATTCCAATATAATAAGCCAGCAAATGCTCCTGAAACAATTAGTGCTAATTGAGCCACATTAAATTGACTGGGAGCATCCTGAAAACTATTAGCCAAGACAGCAATAAATAAACAAGCAATCATTACAAATCCAGGCAATTGACCATCAACCCCTTTTGACCAATTAATAATATTCATGTTCCACATAATAAAAAAAACAGCAAAGGTGCTAGATAATAACCAAATGCTTCTAAACTCACCAAACAAGAAAAAACGCCACTGAGGTTGATCTAGATGAATGACTCCCGGACCAAAAGGGTTGCTGACGTAAGCTATACCAATACCAGCACCAACAATAATTAGTGTAGCTAAGAGACCACTTAGTAGTCTCCAATAAGGACTAATATCAAAAATATCATCTAAAATACCAACTATGGTTAAAATTAAAGCTCCTAAAAAAATGGCAAGCAAATAGCGATCAAAATTAAGAAAAATTATAGCGCTAGAAAAAATTGCTAAGAAAACCGCTAAACCACCACCTCTAGGAACGCTGCTGGTGTGAGTAACTTTGATGTGAGAGTTTTTTTTTGGATCGTCAAGCCAATTATGTTTACGATAAAGAGCAATTATTAAAGGTGTTATGCTTAGGCTAATAAGGAAGCTAACTATCAATGGCCACATAAATTAATTTAAAATAATGACTAATCTTAAAGAGATAGCAAAAATTAAAACTTGTAGTGCTACAGTACTTAATAAAAACACTTGCAAAATAGTTGGGTGAGCATTTTTAAAATTTTTAATAATTAAAAAATGAATGGTGTTAATTGTTGAAGCTAGTGCTGGGAGAACTAGAATAAATTCTTTGCTGATTAATTGTTGGGTTTCTGGCAAAGAATAAAACAAAGGGATTTTTTCTTGAAGCGATGGGTAAAAAATCAATGAAAAAACTATAGTTAATAAATTAAAAATTACACTGTATAGAGCTATTTGGCGCAAATTTTTAGGCAAAAAAGTTAAATATTTAAACTTTTTCTTTCTACTAGAAGACTCTTTGAAACTTATATCCATGATCGTATTATAAACCTTTTTCTTTAAGAGATTATTTTCTAAGATAGAGGTTCATGTGCTGAAATTCAGAATTTATTAAATAGTTCTCTTTGAGATAGGTGTTTAAATCTGGAAAAGTATCTTGATCGTTTCTCATAACCACTATTAATCGAGGTTCTTCCTTTTTAATTTGAGCTAAAGTGCGATCATAATCCTCAAAATCTTTAATATGAAAAGCTACTGTAAAGCGAGAGCTGGGAACGGTCTTGGTTTGAGCATAAAGCATAGGATTGGTTCCCCAAATAAAGATTTTTTCTAATCCCAACTCTTCGATCAATTTAGCTACTTTCTGATTATCTCTGACTAGACTATTAAAGTTATAGTCATATTCTTCCTTAGTGATCTGACCACTAAACATTTTCCAAAACTGAGAGTAATATTTGCTTGTTGAATATGGTCTAAAATTAAATAAAAGCATAATATAGATTGTCAGAGCAATTAAACCCAAACCGTTGGCGATGCTTTTAAAATTTTTAACTCTATTTTTGTTTTTCAATTCAAGGAAGACCTCCACTAGCATTAGAGCAAATGGTGGGACCATTTGGATAAAATAGTGGGGATAGGGGCGGCTAGACAGTAAACTTGAATAAAGTGAGGCTACGAACCAAACACTAATGAACTGAAATCGTTTACTAAGTTCTTTAGTGTTTAAAGCAATAAGTACTGTAAAAGCGAAAAAGTATAAAGTTTTTCCCAACAGAGAAAAAGAAAAATTAAGAAAAGCAGAATTAAGGTTTAGTTGCCAAGATTGGCTATATCGCAAGTTATACAACAAACCATAATCCAAATAATCTTGAATGGAAGCAAAAAACTGATAATAGAAAATGGAAATTATAATCGGTAATATGATGCCTAAAGAGAATATTAAAATTCTCCAAAACAACTGTTTCAGAGTTTTATTCCAATCTTTAAATTTTTTATCAATTGAGAGCATGTCTGATAAAAGTAACAAAGCAAATATGGCCAGAAAACCAGTTAAATCGAGTAGAGCAGGTACTTTGGTTAAAATGCCTAAGGAGAAAAATAAGCCTGAGACAAACAACAATATACTCTCTTTTCTTTTTGCTTTTGGCCAAGTAATTTTTTTACTAAAGAAATTTTTCCAAACTCTAGTGTGTGCAAATAAAAGCGCTCCTACCATCACAAAACCCATGACAAACAACTCTCCGTTAGGAATATGACCTTCCAACCAAGGCAAAGTAGTTAGTAAAACCATGATTAAAGTGGCAAGAAAGCTTGGTAAGTTTTTTTTAAAGAGTTTTTTAGCAAAAATCCAAAAAGCAGTAGTTGTCACCAACATCCAACCCAAATTTAGCAGACGAAAATAGAACTGGTTTGGTACTCTAGCCAACTGATAAATTAAGGGGGTTTTATGATCGATAATTGTACTATAGAGTTGGCCACCTTTATTTAGTGCATTACCAATTGTTAGATAAATAGCTTCATCCCCATACCAATAAGGCTCAAAAAAGTTTGGTATTCTAAGAATTACCACTAAAAATAAGTTTAAAAGTAGAGCTGTTTGATGATCTAAAAATACATCAATTTTTTTAAGGGTTTTTTTGATTGACATAAAGCTAATTCTATCTGGAAAAGTGTTAACAGCGCAAGTGTTGTTTTTGTAAGCTAATCTTTCTCAGGATTAGAAACTTTTTCTGTGACACGATATTCCATGTATTTTCCAAACATCAGTCTAGTATGAGCATCTATTCCTGGTAGTGCGCTAAAAAAGAAACCCACAAGAGGAATTAATAGGAACTCCAGTGGTTGAGTTATATAAGACCACAAACTCCTGTTGGGTCTAGGTGGTCTATTTTTGGCATCAATAATAAAAATAGCAAGCATTGATATCATAGACAAAGTTAGTAGTGTAGAAGAAACTTGAGGTAGCGTTTTTCCGATAATGGTACGACCAAACTGCTCATTGAGTAGTGGAGGCAACATGGCAGAAACGGTAATGGCAAACCAGTTAACGGGCCATAAAAAATGATCTTCAATTACTTTTAAAACTCTAATGCTTTTATCGATAAAAGGCACTCTGTCATTAAGAACAAAGTGACGAATAATATAGGCGTCGTCACTTACTCCCCAGGCCCAGCGTTTAATTTGTTCATATTGGTTGCGCATGCTACTCCAAAAACCAGTTGATTGGGCGGCATCAGCATAAATAGGTAAGAAGATAGGTTCTACTTCAAAGTCGCCATCTTTAGCAAAATAAGATTTAAAAAACAAACGATAATCTTCTGGAATAACATCTGTGTCCCAGTAACCAATATCTTCTATGTGTTTGAGAGAAACAGAATAAGTAGAAAAATTAATTAAACGATCACGTCTAGCTAAAATATAAATTTGCGTAACAGATTGAGTGGCAGCTAAAACCCTGATTGGAGCTGGTACTTGCCAAATATTATTATAAAAACAAATACCCGCTTGCCAACTTTTATTGTAAGGTTTTTTGCTGGTCAAGAAACTATGTGTTAAATAAGAAAAATAAAAAGGATGTAGGATTGCATCAGCATCTTCACTGGTAATAGTAATGTTTTCTAGAGCTATACCAGCTTCATCTACTAAAAGTTTTTTAGCTTTTTTGGCTCCCCAGGCAGTATTGGAGGACTTACCTTTAATTTCCCCAGGAATATCTGGATGCTTAGTTGACCAAAGGTGCCCAAAAACGTTAGTAAACTTGTCTTTTAATATTTTTGCTTTCCTGTCTGCCTCACTACCTTCTCGCTCTTCAAAAGAAAGCATGATGTGAATATTTTTTGGCGGAAAACTTTGTTTGCTGAGTCCCAATAAGGTGTTTTCTAAAGTAGATAAAGGTTCTTGGAAGGTAGGAATGATAATCAGGTGGTGGATTTCTTGCCAGCGCTTTGGAAACTGTTTCTTAAGTTTAGATAAGACATCATTTTTACTATTTTTTTTCACTTTAATCTGAGCTATAGTGGCAAAAATAGCCAAATTAATTGATCTATAAAGCCAGTAAACAGCAAAGATTATCACATAGTAAGCCACAAATTTGGGAATGATGAAAGAACCCCAAATGGGAAATAGAATCCAGAACCAAGAAAAAAGTCCGGGTAAAATTTCTAGTGCTCGTTGAGTACGAATTGGATGGCGGCGAAAATATCTTTTAATCATTATTTTTTTCTGAATTACTTGACAAATTAAAAGCGGATAAAGAATTTTGATAAATTTGATCTAAATTTGCTTTTAAGTTAATTTTAACAAAATTAGCAAGGTGGCTTATCATTTTTGGTTGGCAAATTTGACCACGATAAGGCACTGGTGCTAAGTATGGAGCATCGGTTTCTAGCAAAATTTTATCAGCTTTTTCTCCTTGAATTAATTGAAACATTTCTCTTAAA
>CAYXJQ010000086.1:0-1844 GCA_964464985.1 uncultured Pseudomonadales bacterium
AGAGCCCGCCCCCCTGGGCTTTTTTTCATCTAGCCCGCCTGCCGTAATCCATGCTTGTCGTTTTATCAGTGGCGTTGATCCGCAAATGATGCCGCCCCCTGACAGGAGTTTTTTTTTCCAGTTATGCGGTTCATCTGGTTTTCGTGATACCATTTCAGCGCCCGCTGTTTTTTCGTACCACCATGTACCAACGACACCCAGATCGGTCTTTCCGGAATAAAAAAATTTCAATTGTTTTTCGATTTTATCAACATCTATCCAATAATCATCATCACCCAAAAGAGCGATAAATTCACCTTTGCTATTTTCAAAACCGCGATTGGTCGCATAGGCAATTCCTCTGTTCTCAGGAAGCCAGAAAGTTCGAATTTTTTTATCTTTAAGAACCAAAGAATTGGTAATTATTTTTTTATTCTTTTTTAAGGAAGCGTCATCTATAATTATAATTTCAAGATTTGAATAGCCTTGGTTAAGAACACTTCTAACTGCACGCTCAAGTAGCAATGGACGATTATATGTGCAAATAATGACGCTGACCAAAGGTAATATATTTTTTTCCATTAAAAGAATCTCACAAAACGTTAGACTGCGGAACGCCCAATCGGCGGCCGGCTCCAACTGTTATTGTACCCCTGTCCGATTGCCAGTTTGACGGAGTCACTTTTAGAGTCATCTGTAAAGCGCCCGCGTCTTTCCTTGTCATTCATAAAACACGACGTTTACGTAAGGGTTGTGAAGACATCAGCCGATTTCCTTTACCCGGCAGCCGCTTCCCGGATGATACTTACAGTCCCAAACCGAATGTGCTAATCTGTTTAATCGTTCCATTTAAATCTCCTTCAATTGAGTAGCTGGCACTCTCATTGTAGGTGATCTCTCGCTTCTTGGCGCTAATCACTGGTATAGCCATCGTTCATTCCGCTGGCACGCCAGTGGATTATTCCTTCGATTTAGAATGGTTAATAGCCCAATTCTCTATTTAGCTTTTCTGTCTTATTCTTTATAATTTGCAATTCTTCTGAACTCAAAATTAATTTTCCAGAACCTCTTGTATCATAGATCGGTTTAGTTACTTGATTTATTCTCTTTACCAACAACTCAGTTTTGCCGGCCAATGAATGCTCTTCAGACCATTGGCTTGAACTTTCATCAAATATTTCTAGTTTAAGATTTGTTCCTAAATGCTTATTTATTTGATTAAGAAATTCCTGTCTGTCTTCTATTAATAACTCGTACTTTATTACCAAAACTCTTGGGTCTTCTAACCATTTTGTACCAGCTTTATTATCCTCAATCCATCGTTTTAAGCTAGTATTAAAAGATTTGCTTCTTTCTTTTAAGGATGCGATATTATCAACAGGGTTTCTTGTCATAATAACAACTCTAGATTCCGGTATTACTTTAAAAATCTTTTCAATCATTCTAATGTGTTTAGGTGTTTTCTCTACGCAATATTTTTTATTAAAATATCTTGTAATAATATCCCACTGTTTTACTATTTCTCTTGCTGTAAATATTGGTCTCTTGAACACCCCAGTTTCCTCTGGTAAAAGTAACATTTCATTTGAGCGACCAATTAATGTGGCGACCAGAGTTGTACCACTATGTCCACAGCCAACAATAAAAATAAATTTGGTTTTCAGTTTGATTGGCTTTGAAAAGTACTCCGGTAAATAGAAATAAATTTTTTTAATTATATTTTTATTAAACATCGGTTGTGTCCGGGTAATTTTTATAAAAGTTTAACTGGATAGGTCCGTTAGTAATTGGTTTTTGGTATTCAGACGTTGAGAACAACTGTAAAATAGGCTTCCTCCCAAAAAGAGTAATACTTAAAATCTGTA
>CAYXJQ010000087.1:0-4577 GCA_964464985.1 uncultured Pseudomonadales bacterium
CCCCAGCGGCGTAGCAATAATTTTTATTTTCGACAAATCATAGGCACAAAAATTTTGGTATTGTTTGCGAATAATAGCTACTTGATCTTGAGTTAAAAATTCTTTAGTAGGTAGGGCTAAATTAATCTCATCTCTACCCCGCTCCAAAAGAGCATGAATGCAGTCCAAAAGATATTTTTCGCCACCACCATAGTGCTTGGGGAAATAGGGAGAGTAAAAAACTATTTTCATTTTATGACTTAAGGGTTGATCCTTCTGTTTTCCAGAGTTTCTTAATTTTCATTTCTTCGCTGTGATAGCGATCTTCTAAACTTGGTTTTTGTTGTAACTCCCAAACTTGAATATATACAAACATGCGATTCATTGCCTGTACCAAGGCTTCTATCAGACCAGGAATCCCATCTTTTCGACCTTGATTTTTAAAAGCTTGTCGATAAAACTCCATTAAACCTTTACGCAAAATAGTCAAAAACTTAACTTTTTTGGTTTTGTCGCTTTCTGCCAAAAGTGTTGCTTCCTTAATTGTCCAACTAGCACTTTTAGCTAAATTTTCTTTAGTTGATCGATGGGTAAGATGGATTATTGGATGATTTAACTGACAAACATGACCACTAAAAACTGGACTTTCATGAATTTCTCCCTGCCAACCCTTTAAACTATTTTTGTGAAAAACACGCAGCACCTGATCATCCTGCCAACTACCAAATTTAAATTTTTTACCATAACAGATGTTTTCTCGATTAATTTGCATGACCCTGCAATCTTCATTTTCTAAATGAACCAAAATTTCTTTAGCCAAAGCCGGAGTGACCCGCTCATCTGCATCAACATAAAACAAATAATCTGTGCTAACACTTTCTAAGCCTTTTTCACGAATTTTAGCAAAAGAAGGGTGATCAAAGCCAATGACACGAGCTCCGTGTTTTTCAGCTATTGGCACGGTTTTGTCTGTTGAAGTACAGTCAATTAGCAACAACTCATCACACCAGGCCAGTGTTTCTAGACAAGGTTCCAACATTTTTTCTTCATTTTTAGCAATGATAACTGCAGTAATTTTTGCCCTAGACATAAGTTTGCTTACCCAGATTACTTTTTAATAAATCTAAAACAGCTTTTTTCTCACTCTTTGAACCTCCAATTAATAATCTGAGCGCCAAATGAATGGTGGTTAATTTTTGTCTTCTCCAACCGTACTTAAAACTTAGCAATAAACGGTTACGAGTTTGATAATATTGTTGTAGTTGTGAGCCTACGCCACCAGTAGAAGCAGCAATTTTATGATAAACAATGCTAGTGGGACAATAACAAACCTTGAGTCCAGCTCGTCTAACTCTCAAGCTATAATCAACATCTTCGCTGTAGAGAAAATAACGATTATCTAGTAGTCCGACTCGCTCCACGACTTCTCTGCTAATCAACATGCTACAACCAGTAGCAAAATCAGTCTCTCTAGCTTTTTCAAATTGACCACGATCTAGTTCATCTACTCCAATATGAAAACTTATTAAGTTTGACCAGTCAACCACGCCTCCGGCATACCAAATTACTTTACCTAAGTGCTCTGGCAGGTAGCTATCAACGTGATATTCATAGCCTTTTTCGAAGTAAATTTTAGAAGACATTAAGCCAATTTTTGGATCATTTTTGGCCATTAAATAAAGTTCTTTAAGAAAATTAGAATCAGCTACTGTGTCACTATTGAGCAACAAAAAATAGTCACTATCATAATGATCAGCAGCATGTTTGATACCTAAATTATTGCCACCAGTAAAACCTAAATTACTAGCACTAGTAATCAATTCAACATGAGGGTGATGACGTAAAAAGTTGGCACTAAAAGTAAGGGGTTCTTTAGAACCATTATCAACTACGATAATTTGGTAATCAAAACCCCAACTTTCCAAGTCTGCTAAAGAACGAATGCAGTCTTTGGTTTCTTTTGGCGTATTGTAGTTAACAATAATAATACTAATGTGATTTTTCATCTTGTTTTAAATCTTTAACTTGCGTTTTATTTTTAAACAAAGTTTTTTTAAAAACTTGGCTTGAGAAATTTCTAAATCTTGCAACCAAAAATTATAATCCCTTTGACTTTTTTTTAAAATTTTTATTAACTCTTTGTTACTTAATTGTTCTTCTAGAAAACCTTGTGCTTGCCACTGTTTAAGCTTAATGAGTAATTCATAATTACTCTGTAAAAGTGCCAAAGCTAAACCATGCATTCCATCTCTATATCCTTGATGAAAAAAGAAGCGTTGAAAAAATTCATTGTTAAAGGTTTGCAGCAGATCTTGAGTATCAATTTTTTTATCGAGCTCTCTTTCTTTGGCTTGGAGACTAGTATATTGCTGACTGCGATTAACAAAATCTTCAACATCAAGATAATTATGATGAATAATTGCCCACTCATCTTTGACTGGTAAATATTTAACTCGACCTTTAATATCTGGTTGACGATGAACACCAACTTGCCAACTTACCATTCCTTTTTTAAATAAGCGAGCTTGATGATCAGGCCACCAGCCACTGTGTTTGATAGCTTTTTGGAAAATAATGTTTTTTCTTGGAAAAAAGTAAACGTCATTATCATCTAGTGTTATTAAGCTTTTTATTTTTTTAGCTAAGGCTGCTGGAATTTCTTCATCGGCATCCAAAACTAAGAGCCACTCGCCACTTGCTTTATCAATAGCTAAGTTTCTGGCTGGATCAGCATAGCCAAAATCTTGGGGAGTAGAAAAAACTTTATCAGTAAACTGTTTAGCAATTTTTTTAGTTTGATCAGTACTTAGCATATCAAAAACAACTATTTCATCGACAAAATCAAGCGACTTTAGTGCTCTAGCTATATCTTTTTCTTCGTTTTTAACCACCAAGACTGCAGAGATTGACATGAGCTTATTATCGTCTATTATGGATATTGTGTCAAAAGTTAAAGCACTCGAGTCGCTGAGTTGTTTTTTTCCAGTTTATAATGAAGTGGAAAATATCCCTCTTTTGATTGATTCAGCAAATAAAATTTTTCCTCAGTTTGCCAAGAACTATGAATTGATTATTATTAATGATGGCAGTGATGACAGTAGTAAACAATTAGCTAAGACTTTAATTAAAGATCAAAAACACTGGCGACTGATTTCTCATCAGAAAAATTTAGGTTATGGTGAGGTCTTAAAAACGGGAATTCGGGAAGCTAAAAAAGACTGGATATTTTTTACAGATGGTGATTTACAATTTGATTTTAAAGAATTAAGTAAATTTTTACCCCATACAGATAAATACCAAGTCATCATTGGTTATAGACAAAAACGAGCTGAAGGTTGGTCACGCAGTTTTAATGCTCGTTTATTTAAACTTTATATCGATATTTTGTTTCGTCTACATGTTAAAGATATTGATTGTGCTTTTAAATTAATTCGTAGTGATTTAATAAAAAATTTAAAACTTAATTCTGGTAGTGCTTTTACTAGTAGTGAAATTCTTTATCGACTCAAAAAACAAGGAATTAAATTTAAAGAATTACCGGTTAGTCATTATCCTAGGCGCTATGGGGAAGCTACTGGAGCTAATTTTAAGGTTATAATTAAAGCCTGTTATGAAGCACTAGAGACTTATTTAAAAATAAAATTAAATAGGTCAGAATTATAGATAAATGTTTGTTTTTATAAAAAAACTTCTTGGCCACTATTTTGCTCTACCCTTTTTAATTATAATTTTTTTGGCCAGTAGCTATTATTTACTACAAAGTGGGTTTTTTTATGTTCATGATTTTCCAATTGCAGCCAGAGTAGCAGAAATGGCCGAAGCCATTAGTTCTGGACACTTTCCAATTCGTTGGAGTGCTAATTTTGGCTATGGTTTTGGCATGCCTTTGTTTAGTTTTTATGCGCCCTTACCATATGTAGTTGGTGCATTTTTTTATTTTTTAAATATCGATATTATTAGCGTTATTAAAATTCTTTATTTCTTAATTAATTTTTTGACTCTTTGGGGCAGTTTTAAACTAGGTAAGCGTTTAGCTGGTGTTAGTGGTGGTTTGGCTTTAGCTTTACTTTTTACTCTTGCCCCTTACCGTGCTCTTTTGCTATTTGTGCGAGGAGCGCTTAGCGAAGCATTTGCTTTAGCTTTTTTTCCTTGGGCGGTGTTGGCAGTTGTTAATTTAATCAAAAACAAGGAACAAGTCATTAAAAATCATCTGTTGTTATTTTTTAGCTTACTAGCGATCGTTCTTTCCCATAATCTTAGCGCGCTAATGTTTATTCCCTTGCTTTTAGTTTTTACTCTATTTTTGGCCGGTAAAAAGTTTTGGTCAATTTTATTAACTTTCATCTTAGTTGCTATAACCAGCAGTTTTTATATTTTACCGACATATTTCGAAAAAGATTTAACTAGGGTTGGAGCCATCTTTACCGATTATTTTGATTATCGCCTGCATTTTGTCTATATTCGCCAGTTATTTTGGGACAATTGGGGTTATGGGGGCTCTAGCTGGGGCGTTGAGGATGACATTTCTTTCTTTTTGGGCTACGGACAACATTTAGCCCTCATTATTCTTGCTTTTTTACTTATCAAAAATTTTTATT
>CAYXJQ010000088.1:0-2855 GCA_964464985.1 uncultured Pseudomonadales bacterium
TTAATTAATTTATGTTTATTCTTTGTATTTTTTAGTTTTTTCTTCTTAAAAATTAGTTTGGTTAAGGCTGAAACAGAATCAGCGGCTAAAACTGACCTCATCTGGCAAAAAGAAAGACTCGAGGCAGAAATTCTAAATGCTCGTCAAAAATACGGAGAAAGCTTAGAGTCTTATCGGAGTCAAGAGAGACTTTATAACATAGCTTATGATCAGTACTCTTCTTTAAAAACTCTAGCTGCCCTAGAAGATTTGGTTTTAAAAACTAAAGCGATACTTATTATTCGAGATGAAGTATTAGTTAACTATTTAGAACTACTAAAATTAAACCTTTATGCTAGTGAAGGAGTAGAGCTGTCTGTTAAAAGTAAATATTTAGACCTTTTAGATGAAAAAATTATTTCCTTAAAAAAACACAAAGAAGCGTTGGAAAACAAAACTGATCAGAGCGGAGTTCAAAGTAGCTTAGATGATTTTTCAAATTTTGTAGATTTGGATAAACTCAGTCAACAAATCCTAGCTCTATTAGCTATTTCTCGTTTACAGAGAATTTACGATTTAGCGATTCCTCTTAAAAAAGACATCGATACATTTCTAGCTGTGGAAGAAAATGACAAGCTTAGCCCCTTATTTAGAGCCTCTGCAGAAACAGATAAAAGTTTAAATCAAGCACAAAACAACTTGAATATCCTCTGGGAAAAGTCCAATAAACCCAATTCCTTAGAAATTATATATCGTAATCTAACCAGAGACCTGAATCCATCCTATATCAATTTATCTCAATCATTAGCTTATTTAAAGGAATTACTGGATTTTAATTAAACTTATGGCTAGAAAAGATTTTTTAAAAAACGACCAGACAATTTTTGTTGACCAGGCTCCCTTATGGCAAAAAGCATCTCAGAAAAAGATGGGCTTAAAAGAAAATTTGACAAGAAATAGGAATTTAAAACCATTTTATTTTTTAATGGCGGGAGTTTTTTTATTATTTTCTCTGTATATCATCCTTTTTTTCATTCCTAAAAGAAACAGACAGGTAAAAACACTTGAACCTAGTGTGGAAGAGGAATCGCTAGAAGCTCACCCATTGGAACAGAGAATAGAGGCTCTTCAAGAAGATTTAAAAGCGGCAGATCCCACTAGACAAACATTAGCTTTTCCTAATGTAAATTTAAAGATCAGTTTTCCCTAAAATTTGCTACAATTAATTACTATGTTAATTAACTTATCAGAACACCAACATCGTTTTATCAATGCTATAGAACATTTTAAAAAAGAGCTAGATTCTTTGAGAACTGGTCGAGCTTCTTTACAAATACTAGATCCAGTGAAAGTGGAGGCTTACGGAAGCCATATGTCTCTCACAGAAGTAGCTAATATTTCTGTGCCAGATTCACAATTAATTATTATTAAACCTTGGGACAAGAGCCTGTTGCCCGCCATAGAAAAGGCTATTCAAAGCGCTCAGCTTAATCTTAATCCTGTAGTAGATAAAGAACTGATTAGGGTGCCGGTGCCAGCTTTAACTGCAGAGCGTCGTCAAGAAATGGTAAAAGTTCTTCATCAACGAGCTGAGGAGGCTCGAGTAATGTTAAGGCAAATTAGAGCTGATATACGCAAGGATATTGAAAAACAAGAAGGAGAAGCTGGAGTTAGCGAAGATGATTTAAAGATTAGATTTACAGAACTTGAAGATTTGGTAAAAGAACATATGAACGAGATTGAAGAGTTAGTTGCTACTAAAGAAAAAGACTTATTAACCATCTGATTATGTTTGAAATAATTGTATTTGTTCTAGTTTTATCTTTTTTGGTCTTGATTCATGAATTGGGTCACTATTTATTTGCTCGTAAAAATAAAATTAAAATCAAAGAGTTTGGTTTGGGTTATCCACCACGAGTTTTAAAGCTTTTTACTTATCAAGGAACAGTTTTTTCTCTTAATGCTATTCCTTTCGGTGGTTTTGTGCAGCTTGAAGGAGAAAACGGTCCAGAAAAAAAACAAATATTTGTTAATAAAAAAAATAAAGATAAAAAATGGGGACCATTTTTTAGCAAATCAATTTCAGCTCGTTTACAAACTCTTTTGGCTGGAGCAATTTTTAATTTTTTATTTGGCATCTTAGCTTTTAGCGTGATTTTTTCCAAAACCGGCATTCCTAGAGAATTGGTTCAACAAGCTAGAATTTATGATCTCATTAATGATTCTCCAGCTATTGAAGCAGGCTTAAATAAAAATACCAACATAATAGCTTTTTATAGTGAAAACGATCAGCAGTGGGTAAAAGTTAATGAGATTAGTGAAGTTCAGGATTATGTAGCCAATCATTTAGGGGAAGAGGTAACTATAAGAACCACAGAAAGTTGCGAAGTTATCTCTTGTTCAGAAGATTATCAAGATTATCAAATTTATTTGCGTCAGGAGAGTGAGAGGTTAGATTCTGAGGGAGCTATGGGGGTAGTTTTTACTACTGTCGTATATGAGCATTACCCTTGGTATTTGGCAGCAATCAAGGGTACCTTGTATGGTTTTAGAGAAGCTCTATTTTTAGGTTTGTTGATTTTGCAAGCTTTAGGAACTTTAATAATTAATTTGGTTAGAGGACAGTCGGTTGCCATGGATGTAGCTGGACCTGTAGGAATAGTACACCAGGCTCAAACTTATGGTTTTTTTGATGGCGGTTGGTTAAACATTTTAAGTTTTGCTGCTTTGTTGTCAATTAATTTGGGGGTTATGAATCTGTTGCCTATACCAGCACTAGATGGTGGTCGAGCTATTTTTGTTCTTTTGGAAAAAATAACTGCAAAAGAAAAAATTGAAAAAATTGCTAATTGGGCCAACTATGTAGGTTTTTTTAT
>CAYXJQ010000089.1:0-13215 GCA_964464985.1 uncultured Pseudomonadales bacterium
TGCCTCGCAATTATTATTACAACGGCCATCCAGACACAGTTATTGATCGAGTAGCTAACTTGGCAAAATTAAATGGCAACCCAGAATTAAGTGAAAAAAGAGCTCTAATGGTTAGAGAAGTTCTAACTTTCTGTCCTGTTCCCTTTTTAAACGAATTAATAGAGGCTCTAGAAACACCCAATAACGCGACTATAGAGCTTCTAATCAATAAGGCCAGTCGCGGGGAAATTAATTTAAAAACTGACAATTCTCTAAGTGTAGAGCAAAAAAATCAAATTAGTGCTTTAGCCTTCAATCTATTGGTTGAAAAAATAAATAGCTCTGATGCAAAGAAGCTTTTGCCCATTTTATATTTTGTCAAAGAATATATATCAGCTCAAAAAGCAGTAGAGTTAATGTCTGATCGGGAAGTTATGGAAATTGAAAAGGAAGTGGGAGAATTGCGAAAAAAAATTGATTTGGAGAGAGATAGACTGAGAGAAACTCAACAAGATTTACTTTTACTTTTTATTAAAAAATTAAACAATTTTAATTTTTAGCCACCCATATTCATACCAAAGTTTTTTTCACTACCCATAGCATCGTGAACGTTTTTGCTGTTTTTAAAGCTAAAAGCGCTGCCTCTTCCCTGCTTTCCCTTACCAGCAATCTGTGACATCCAAGTTTGAGCGCTATGAACCTCTTTGCGTGTCAACATAATCCACTCACGTAATTTATGAAAAAAGTTAAAAAAACCAATACCACTGGTGCCAGGGTCCACTACTTCTCTAGTAAGTGCTAAATCAATTTCTTTGTCTAAATTTTTAACGTCTTGAGCTAACAATTTTAATTCTTCTCTAGTAGCTTTTAATTCTTCTAGATTTTTTTCAGCTTGAGCAGAAAAAATTTCATGAGTTTCAACAGGATTAACACGATCGTGGAATTTTTGACGTAGAGCTTCTTTCTTTTGTTGAGCAAGTAACTCTGCTTGTTTTGTTAGGGAAAGATGTTCATTTGCTTGAGGAGAAAATTCTCCACCAGCTTGACTTAAAGCTTGGGCAAAAGGATTTAATTGTTGTTTTTTATCTTGCTTAGCATTTGCCGCAGGCGAACTGCCCGGATTTTTTTCGCTCTCCAGAAGAGCTCTAGCGAGAGATTGATTTCGCTGAGCCATTGCTTTGCTGCCAGCGGACTTGGTATTATTTTGATTCAAGTTATTCATGATTGTAGCGTGATTAAAAAAAAAGGACAAGAAATATTAATTTTTAATCAATTTTGGAGTATACATTATAAGATCAAAGTAGCACAAAGTCAAATTTTACCTCTGGAAAATTGTTAATAAAGAACTTATTAATTCTTTAATAAACTTTCAATTGTTTGTCGGCGCAGTAATTGAGCCTTGAAGCTGTTGAGATACTGTTCATGATTACTAATTTGTTCTCGCAGTTTTTCATCTTCAATGGATTCTAGGGCTTGTTTAAGAGCGCTATCCTCCACTTTTATTTTTCGATCTTTAGCAATGGCTGCTAAAATGAAATCAATTTGTAGACGGTTGAGCACGGTTCCAGCCAACTCATTACTTAGCTCTTCAAGACTAATCTGTCTTTTTTTCAAGTAATCTTCAATGGAAATTTTATAGGAGCTTAACTGTTCTTTGAGCTTTTCGAATTCAGCTTGAGTTTCACGACGCAGTAGCAATTCACCGATACTTGGACGAATATTAACTACTAATTCTCGTAAAATATGTTGATAATAGACTTCTTTTTCTTGATCAGGAGATAGTTGTTGAGTTTGAGGCTTTTGCTCTTTATCTTTGTTTTTATCTTGAGTTTTTGTAGCCTTTTTTGTAGTTTCTTTTTTGCTTTTATCGTTTTGCTCTTTGATAAATTTAGCAGCGGCTTTTTTGCCAGTAGCTAGATATTTTTCGTAGTCTTTTAGATCGATTTTAGGAGCTTCGCAGAAGTGAGCCTCTAAAATCCAATC
Organism: uncultured Pseudomonadales bacterium; assembly: GCA_964464985.1. Classification (GTDB taxonomy): domain Bacteria; phylum Patescibacteriota; class Microgenomatia; order UBA1400; family PJMF01; genus JAAZKO01. The sequence continues at coordinate 1,963 of CAYXJQ010000089.1, forward strand.
TTCGCCTTTTTTGATCGATACTAAGTGATATTCAGGAGCAGTGACAGGTTGTTTTTTGGTAGTTTTAAGGGCTGCTATATATTTTTTTGGTAAAAGATCACGCAAAACTGTCTCTGCAATTTTTTCTAAAGAAATTTGTTTTTCAACAATATCTAAAGGAACTTTCCCTTGTCGGAAACCCTCGGTTTTGACGGTTTTTGCTAAATTAGCTATAGCTGAACGATAGGGTTTTTCTAGTTCTGACCAAGGAATGCTGATGCGTAGGCTATCATTGCTAGCAATTAGTGATTTTTTTTCTTTTTTTTGTGTAGTCTTTGTTTTTGGAGCAGACTTAGTTTTGTCTGAAGTTTTTGTTTTAGAATTGGTTTTTTTCTTAGTTTGTGTTTTTGCCATAGGTGTGCATTATACCTTATGACTCAAACTCTGATTAGGGTCGCTATTGGACAAGATCTAAAAAAGCATGTAGACAAAGGGACTGACTGGAGAGGTGGTTGAGAAGATAACTAAAAAGCCAAAAATAATAAAAATGATGACTGGAGGAATTAACCACCAGTTGCGTTTTTGCCAGAGATATTCGAGTAGTTCTTTAAACATAATAATTGTCCTTTTATTTTTTAAATCTATTTACTCACAATATATTGGTCAATCACCAAATGATCAATATCAGTTTGCAAAAAGCAATTAATAGCATCTTGTGGAGTACAAACTATAGGTTCACCCCGCACATTAAAAGAGGTATTGATAAAAGTGGGAATACCCGTTTTTTTAAAGTAAGCTTCTAAAAGATCGTAATAGATGGGGTTATCGTTGCGAGCGAGTGTTTCTGGACGACCGCTACCATCTACGTGAACGACTGCGGGTACTAGTTTTTTAGCTTTTTCTTTAAAAGGATGAACGGTTAGCATCCATTTTAATGAAGGAGAGAAATATTTGTCCATGTGGAAATATTTATTGGCTTCAGACTCAATAATAACTGGTGCAAATGGTCTAAATAGCTCTCTTTTTTTAACTTTTGCGTTGATGATGTCTCTCATTTCTTCAGTTTTAGCACTAGCTAAAATACTTCGATTACCAAGGGCGCGAGGTCCCCATTCCACAGGACCTTGAAACCAGCCAATAACTTTTTGTTGAATGATTAAATTACTAACTCTGTCAATTAATTGTTTTTCTTTGCTAATTAGTTGATATTTTAATCCTGCTTTTTTTAGAGCATGCTCAACCTGATACCAGGAATAACTCGGGCCAAGGTAAGGATTAAAATCACGATTATTTTCAGCGACTTTTTCACCCAAGCTAACCGCTAATTCTAAGGCTGCTCCCATGGCTCCACCACCATCACCTGGATCTGGTGGGATAAAGAATTTTTTAAAGCTAGTATTTTGTAAAATTTTGCCATTCATAACTGAATTTAGAGCTACTCCGCCAGCCAAACATAAATTTTCAGTTTTATATTTTTTTTGTACTTGATTGAGTAAATTAAAAATGACTTCTTCTAATTTTTTTTGGAGCGCGGCAGCAATATCTTCATGATGCTTGAAAATTTTTGCTTCTTTTTGACGAATTGGGTGGCCAAATAAATCGATTAGTTTTTTACTAGGCATTTGTTCTCGCCAGACGAAATCAAAAAATTCCATGTTTAATTTAAAACTACCATCAGGGAAAACTTTAATAATTTGATCAAAATGTTTTTTAAAAGGTTTCGGATCTCCGTAAGAAGCTAGGCCCATGACCTTGTATTCAGCATCGTTAGCTTCAAAACCCAAATAGGTAGTAAAGGTGCTATAAAGCAAACCCAATGAGTCTGGAAAATGTAGTTCCTTATCCAGCCTGATTTTATTATTTTCCCCTAGTCCAATGCTGGTAGTGGTCCACTCACCTACCCCATCAATATTGACTATAGCTGCTTTTTTAAAGCCAGATAAATAATAGGAGCTAGCAGCGTGAGAAAGATGGTGGTTAATATAGCGGATTGGTCCGTGGTAATTAAGTTCTTCTTTAAAAGTTTTACTCAGACTTAGTCTTTCGTTAAACCAAGGGGCCATATATTTGATGAACTGACCGAGACTTTTGGGAAAATATTCAAGATGTTGACTGATGACTCTTTCAAACTTAATTAGGGGTTTTTCATAAAAAGCTACATAATCAATCTCTTTGGCAGCTATACCTATTTTTTTTAAACAAAAATCAATGGCTAGTTTTGGAAAACGATTATCATGTTTTACTCTAGAAAAGCGCTCTTCTGCAGCTGCGGCAACGATTTTACCATCTTTAATTAGACAGGCTGCGCTATCGTGATAATAGCAAGAAATACCCAAGATAATCATTAGTACATTTTTTCTAAACTGGCTTGAGAATTACTCTTAATTTCAAATTTTTGCCAGTTACTATTTTTATGTTTTTTATTTAAAAATTTTTTACCAACAATTTTAGCTATCACAGCACTCAAGCCAATGCCCAAAAAATAAATAACAATGAGAGTGAATCGAGTAAATTTTTTCTCAACAAATTTTCGCCAATTTGTAAAAAACTTAGTAACTTTATTTTTCATTTTTTAAATTAAATTAGATTAGAGTTAATTGCTCCATTAAACGAGAAGTATAACCCCACTCGTTGTCATACCAAGCTATGATCTTTAGGAGATTATTGTCGATGAGTTGAATTAATGGTAAGTCTACCACTGCACTATATTCACAGCCAATAAAATCACTTGAAACTAGGGGTTCGCTGCTAACTGCTAGAATGTTCTTATATGCTCCTTGAGCAGCCTCGATAAAAGTCTTTTTTACTTCTTCAACTGTGGTGTTTTTACTTAGGATAAAGGTGATGTCAGCTAGTGAAACTGTGGGAGTTGGGGTGCGAATAGCAAGACCATCAAATTTATTTTTCAAAACGGGAATAATGTTGGTAGTTGCTTTAGCGGCGCCAGTTGAAGTAGGTACCAAATTAAGTGCTGCTGCTCGAGCACGGCGAAGATCTTTTTTATGAGAATTGTCATGCAAGTTTTGATCGCTAGTATAAGAATGAATGGTGGTTAAGATAGCTTTCTCAACACCAAAAGTATCTTGGATAATTTTAACGACTGGCGCAACACAATTAGTGGTACAAGACGCATTGGAAAAAATATTTTTATTTAGATCTAGTTGATTAATGCCAATCACTCCAGTGCTAATCAGTTTATCGGGATCGTCTTTTCCAGGGGCAGACAGCAAAACTTTTTTAGCTCCGGCTTTTAAATGCAAACCAGCTTGTTTAGCTTTGTTAAAAGCACCAGTTGATTCAAGAACGCTATATACTTCATATTTTTCCCAAGGGATTTTAGCAGGATCGCGCTGGGCAGTGATGAGGATTTTGTGTTCAGCTACCCTAATGTAACCCAATTCAATTTCTCCTTCAGCTAACTCTTTGACTTTTTTTTGTTCTTTGAAGGTAATGGGTTCCTGAAAAGTGCCATAAACGCTATCATATTTAAGTAATCTCACCCAGCCTTCTAAATCCATAGAGCCAGAGGTATTAATGACTTTTAAATTTAGAGTTTGGCGATGTTTTTCAAACCAAACTCGAAAGGCTAAGCGACCAATGCGACCAAGGCCGTTGATGGCAAAATTTTTCATAGGCAGTTTCCTTTTTAATATTTCACAGATTTTAATTAATTAAGCTAGCTCTGTCTTTACATCATTTGCTAGATAAGTACCAACATCTTCTCCATCGATTGCTTTTTTTAAATCATGTTCATTAAAAAGATTAAAAACCATGATTGGCATGTCGTTTTCTTTACACATTGCCAAAGCGCCAGTGTCCATAATTTGTATTTCATCTTTCTCAATAGCATCTTTAAAAGTCATGGTTTTTAGACGTTTAGCATCTGGAAATTTCATTGGGTCACGTTCATAAATACCATTAACTTTAGTGGCTTTCATTAAAACATCACAGTGTAGTTCTAGAGCGTGCAGAGCAGCACCAGAATCAGTGGTAACATAAGGCATACCTGTGCCAGCTACTAAGATTAAAATTCTGCCTTTTTCTAAATGACGAATAGCTTTGTTGCGAATAAAACTCTCGCTAACAGCGGGCATAGTAAGTGCAGATTGAGTTCTGACCGCTACACCAACTTTTCTTAGAGCATCTTGGAGTGCTAAGCCATTCATCACGGTAGCCAACATTCCCATGTAGTCGGCTGTCGCTCGGTCAATACCGTTTTTTGAAGCAGCTAGACCGCGAAAAATATTACCACCACCAATAACAATGACAATTTCAATTTCTTTATCAACAATGGTTTTAATTTTTTTGGCCATGACAAGTACAGCTTTAGGATCAATACCAAACTCTCTATCTCCAAGTAGCGATTCTCCACCAATTTTGAGCATGATTCGCTTAAAACGTTTTTGTCCCATAGTTATTTCCTTTTCCTTTACTTATAGCTTAATAAATTTTTTTTTCAAACGCAAGAATTTCCATCGCCAATCTTCAGCTAGAGCGTAGAGTTTATAAGTTGGATAGTTATACACGAGATCATAAGTACCAATATGCTCAATCAGTTGGCCACCATAACTTTTTTTAAAACGATGAAAACCAAACCAAGGATCTTTTGGATCAGGATTTGGTCCGAGTGCACCCCACAAGTCAAAAAGTTGACAATTATGTTTTTGGCCAAAACGAATAGCCTCCCACATCATCAAGTTGCTAGCCATAACCTCTCGATGCTGACTACTAGAAGCTCCATAGGGGTAATAAAGAACATCATTAAAGGTGAAAAGAATCCAAGTGACAATCACCTGATTTTCATAAGTTGCTTTTAAAATATGCATAATATTGCTATCTTTAAAAACCTGCCACATTTGGCGGAAGTAATCTGGTGTATGAGCATAAAATGCTTGTCGACTGGTGGTTTCGTTTAAAACTTTCAAATAATCTTCTAAGCCTTTTTCACTACTATCTTCAAAAACTGTTACTCCTTTTTTCATTGCTAAACGAGTGTTATAACGAGTTTTACTAGTCATATTACTCATTAGCTTATCTTCAGAGAGAGTAAGATCTATTTGAAAAGTATAAGGTGTAAAAAGGGAGCGACCTTCTTCTACCTGATAATTGTTTAAAAAATTAACGGTTTTGTGCTCGTTGTGACTTTGCTCTAAACTCTTAAGTACAGCTGGTTCTAATTTAATAAAAATAGCTTTGTGCTTGCTGGCTAGTTGCTCTAGCGTAGCAACTTGATCTTTATCTGGATCAAAACCTTTGGGGAAATAGCCGACCGTTTTATTTAAAAAGGGCAACTTGTGAAAAGTGATAGTCATCGCTTTTTTTAGCTGACCGTCTTTAAAAAAACCAATTCTTTCAACTTTTTGTCCCGTTTTTTTGCGAAACTCACCCCACTCATAAGACTGGATAGGATGATTAACACAGCGATTATATATTTCTTGTTCTTCTGGACGAATGTCGCGAATTAGCATATTTTATATTTCTTTATTATATGAGAAAAAACCGATCTTGTCAGTCGGGTCTTTAGCTTTTTAGAAATTCCTTTACGTCGATGTCGTCTTTTAGTAATGCATCCAGTTGGTCTTCATCAATTATTAAGCGTCTTTTTTTCGAGCTCTTGCTGAGGGATTTTTTATTAGCTTTTTTTCCATAAAAAGATTGGTGCCGATTACTAATGGTTTCATCAAAATGACGATTGACGCTGATGAGATTACTACTAACTTCAGTTAGAAAGCGACTGGGTAAATTTTGTTGTTGGTTACCAAAAGTATAACGATTACGAGCATAGCTAAAAAACAATTGTTGTTTAGCTCTAGTGATGCCAACGTAACACAGTCGTCTCTCCTCTTCTAAGTCTTCTTCACTAAGCATTGAGCGATTGTGAGGCAACAGGCCTTCTTCCATGCCAACCATAAAAACTATTTCAAATTCCAATCCTTTAGCTGAATGTAGGCTCATTAAACTGATGCCGGTACTTTTAGTGCCAGTTTTTTGTTCTAGTAGATAGCCATCCTGAACAAGAGCTACATTTTCTAAAAAATATTGACTATTTTCAAACTGACTGGCAACGCTCAGCAACTCTTCTATATTATCTAGTCGGCTTTGATCCTCTGGGTCTTTTTTATTAAATTTGTCTAAGTAATGAGTGGCCTCTAAAATTCCTTGTAGAGCTAAAGAGGGATTGTCTAAAATCTGATCCTCCACTTTTCGCAACCATTTTTGAAAATCCTTAAACCGCCTTTTACCAAGTTTAATGGTTCGAGTGAGACTGGGGCTATCAAGATCATTAAAACACAATCGCAAGTAAGCCAAAAGATCTTTAATTTCTTTACGCTGATAGAATTTGGTTCCACCAATTATTCGATAAGGGAGCTGACGGTGAATAGATGCTTCTTCGAAAGCTCGAGATTGAGCATTGGTTCGATATAAGATTGCTATTTGATCTAATGAATTCAAAAACTTTTCACTAATAATTTGAGCAATTTTTGCTGCTTCTAATTCAGCATTATTTAATTCATAAAGTTGGATCTTTTGATCTTTTTCATTTTTTTGATCAGTCCATAGTTCTAGAATGGGGTGAAGTTGATTTTGATGAATAATTTGAGTGGCCGCATCTAAGATATTTTGTGTAGATCGATAATTACGCTCTAAACGATATTCGGTAATATCGGGAAAATCCGAACTCAGTTGTTTGAGATTTTTATAATCTGCTCCTCTCCAGGCGTAAATACTTTGAGAAAAATCACCAACCACAAAAAGATTGTTTTGGGGTTTAGCTAATATTTTGCTTAGTAAATATTGGACCTTGTTAGTGTCCTGATATTCATCTATCAAAACATGTTTAAATTGTTCTTGATATCTTTGACGTACATCTTGGTTTTTTTTGAGTAGTTGGTAGGTTAAGATTAACAAGTCATCAAAATCAAGAGCATCCTCTGTTTTTAGACGTTGTTCATAAATCTTATAAATTTTGCCAACAGTTTGTTTAAAAGAATTATTGGCATCAGTCATATAATTACTAGGACTAATCAATTGATTTTTAATTTGACTGATAATAGCTTTTGTAGTTGTAATTTTAAATTCTTGACGGTCGATGCCATTATTTTTATAAATGTTTTTGAAAAGGTTGATTTGATCTTGATCGTCATAAATTGTAAATTGAGGACTAATTGATCTTCCAGCTATTTGCAATTGAGAATTTTTTTGAGTTTGTTTATTGGCTTCTAAACGAAGTATTTTGACACCTAAACTGTGAAAAGTTCCAGAAAAAAGTAATTGCTGGCCTGTATAGTTTAATACTCTTCTTTTCATTTCTGCAGCAGCCTTATTGGTAAAGGTCAGCAATAATATTTCTTTTGCAGTGGCGAGCTTTTCTTTGATTAGATAGGCGGCGCGACTAGTCAAAACCCTAGTTTTACCACTACCAGCTCCCGCTAAAACGATAGCTGGTCCATCTTTGTGTAAAACAGCTTGACGTTGTTCTAAATTTAGTTGGTCAAGAAGAGTCTGGCTCTCGAACATAAGTTCAATCATATTAACATAAAACTCGGCAGAATTGCTTTGTCACTAGCTTTTGGCTAAAATGAAATTATGCAAAAAACTATTTTGCTTAATTGGAAAGCTAATAAAAATATTATTGAGGCTGAATATTGGATTAATAATTTTCCCAAAGACTTGTTACTAAAACAGCAAAATATTAAATTACTACTTGCTCCACCCTATCCATTTTTAAGTCAAATGAAGCGCTTAATTGACCATCAACAATTGCCAATCTCTTTAGCAGTTCAAGATGTTAGTGCTTATGGTTCTGGAGCTTATACTGGTGAAGTTTCAGCAGAAAATTTAGAATTTTTAGGAGTGGAGGCAGCGATTATTGGTCACAGTGAACGACGACGCCTCTTTTGTGAAAGTTCTCAGTTAATAGTGGGCAAGGTACAACAAGCTATCCAAGCTGGTTTGGAAGTAGTTTTATGCTTAGATGAAACAGATTTTCCAGAACAAGCTAAATTGCTTACCAAAACTGAAAGAGCTAAGATTAGTGTCGCTTATGAGCCAGTAGCCGCCATTGGAACTGGTCAAGCTGTAAAAGCAATTTCGGTAAAAAATTTTTTTAAGAAACTTCGCCAATATTTTCCTCATAATTCTTTAATTTATGGAGGCAGTGTTAACGCTAATAATATCAATGACTTTTTAGCTGTTAGTGATGGGGTGCTGGTTTCTAGCGCAGCCTTAGAGTTAAGTGATTTATCTGTTTTAATTCAAGCAATTGCTGATTAGACTTGCAAATTTGTACTATTTATATATATTCTGATAGATAGTGAAGATTAAAGAATTAATTTTTTTGGGCATAATTTTATTGTTTTCCTTAATTTTGCGTCTGTGGCGCTTAGATTTTCCATCAGAAATGTATTTTGATGAAATTTATCATGTGCCAGCAATAAAAATGTTGGCTCAAGGTGATTTTCAAACTCCTTTTGAGTGGTGGCATCGGGCTGAGTGGCCAATCTACTTTGATTGGCTGCATCCTCCTTTGGCAAAATATATTCAAGCGCTATTTTTACGTCATCTGACTTTTTTGCCAGAGGTGGTAGCATGGAGATTACCATCAGTATTGTTTGCTATGGCTAGTTTATTAGTTTTTTATTTTTTAGCCAAAGAATTGGCTTATATTTTATTGAGTAATAAAAAGATAAAAAGCTCTTTTTTAAAAGGAGAAGATCTTGAAGATTTAAGTATTAATTTTGCCTTGATTGCCTGTATTTTACTAGCCAGTGACGGTTTGTTTTTGGTGCAAAGTCGCTTGGCTATGAATGATATTTTTTATTTATTTTTTACTCTTTTTGCTAGCTATTTTTATTTCTTATATCTTCGACAAAAAAATTTATTTTTATTATTTATTAGTGCTTTAATTTTATCTTTAGCTTTGTTGACTAAATGGTCTGCTTTGTGGCTAATACTTTTCTTTTTTATTTTAGAGTTTGTAAAAATTATTAAAAATAAGAGTTGGCAGAAAATGCCTTTTTTATTCTTTTCTTTTGTTTTAACTCCGACTGTAATTTATTTGGTGGCTTTTGTTCCCTATTTTTTCAGTGGTAAAAGTATTAAGGATTTTATTCAGCTACAGCAGCAAATTGTGAATTTTCAATTTAATTGGGCTAGTTCGCACCCTTATCAGTCAAAACCTCTGGCTTGGATGTTTAATTGGCGACCAGTTTGGTATTTTGCAGATTTTTCTCAATTAAACTGGAGAAGAGACATTTATGCCCAGGGTAATCCAATAACTTTTCTATATTTTTTATTTTTACCAGTCTCTTTATGGATTTACTTAAGAAATTTGAAAAATCGTCGATTAATGAAAAAGCATCGACAAATGATTTTTCAAACCCCTTACTATTTGTTGATAGCTATTTTTTGTTTTTCTTTTTTACCTTGGCAGCTGATTAATAGACCATTGTTTTTTTATCATTTTTTGCCAGCCCTACCCTATTTAATTTTATTGATAACTTGGCCAGTATATTTTTACACATTAAATCTTAAGTCTTTGAATAAAAAAAGAGCTTTAATTTTTAACTTTTTATTTTGGCCAATCTTAGTAGCTCTAATCTTTTATCCTCATTGGGTTGCCCTACTGGTGCCAGAATCAGCTGCTTCTTTCCTCTATTTTTTCTTACCAAGCTGGCAATAATGTATAATTCAAGAAGTTCAATAGAAGTAATAAACTGCTGTAAATTTTATGAAAAAAATTGCAATTATTGGTGGTGGATTTAGTGCTTTAAATTTAGCTTGGCGGCTAAGTAATTCTTCTATCAATGAAGATTTAGATATAAATATTTTTGAAAAGGAAAACTATTTGGGTGGATTGGCGGCTGGTTTTAAAAATAAGAATTGGAACTGGACTTTAGAAAAGCACTATCATCACCTGTTTGCCAAAGATAAGGCTTTCAAGGATTTTTTAAAAAGCCTTGGTTTAGAAAATCAGCTTTTTTACAAAAAAACGATATCTCGTACTCGTTTATCTGGTGTAAATCATCAATTAGATTCAATTTTTAGTTTGTTAACTTTCAAGCAACTAAGTATTATTGACCGTTTACGTACTGGTTTGGTTCTAGCTTTTTTAAAAGTTTTACCCAACGGACAGTGCTTAGAAAGATATAAAGCTGGTCGATTTTTACGAAAAAGCATGGGTAATAAATCTTGGCAGATTATTTGGCAGCCTCTATTTGAATCTAAGTTTGCTGCTTGGACCGAAGAAATAAACATGGCTTGGTTTTGGGCAAGAATTCAGCCTCGAACTCCTAAATTAGGTTATGTTGAGGGAGGGTTTCAAGTTTTGATTGACCAAATTCAAAACAAATTATTGGAAAAAGGAGTCAAGATTCATCTTAATCAAGAGATTAAAAAGATCAGTTTTAATAGTAAAGAATCTTCGAAAAAATCTCAAATAAATTTGCATGTTAAATCTTTACTTGGCCAACAAACTAAAATTAAATAAGAAAAATTTGACTTGTTAATTGGTACTTTGCCATCTTCTAAATTTAAGCAAATTCTTGACTTACCAGAACTTAAATCCAAAAATTTAAAAGGTTTAGCAGCTATGACTTTAGTTCTTTTTCTTAAAGAAAGTTTTTTAAAGGATGGTACTTATTGGTTAAACATTAATGAAAAGAATTGGCCTTTTGTAGCTGCAGTTGAACACAATAATTTTATTGATAAAAAATACTACAACAACCAATCTCTGTTGTATTTGGGCAAATATTTATCAGCCAACAATTCGCTTTTCAAGTATACGGCCAAAGAAGTTTTAGAATTTTATTTACCATTTTTGCGACAAATAAATCCAGAAATTGATCAATTAATTATTGATTATCGTCTAAGTAAAGATGCCTTTGCTCAGCCACTAGTGCCTATTAATCACAGTGAGCATTTACCTAGTATGCGTACTAGCCACCCTAGTATTTATTGGGTATCAATGCAACACATTTATCCTTACGATCGAGGCATTAATCAAGCAGTTCATAGCAGCAATCAATTGTTTGAAATAATCAAAGAAGATTTGGCTAAGCTTAGTTAATTTTGCTATAGTGTTAGAGATGATTTTTAGAGCTTATTTATCGTTACTTTTTTTACAATTATTAGCCCTGCCTGTATTTGTGTGGCTTAGTAAACGTTTTCCGCAAATTAAGGATGGCCTGTGGGCCTTTGGACGCTTTTTTACTTGGTTGTTTTTAAGCTTAGTTATCTTTTTTATGGCTAGTTTTAAACTGCCAGTTAATAATT
>CAYXJQ010000090.1:0-4872 GCA_964464985.1 uncultured Pseudomonadales bacterium
TTTGATGAATTAACTAATTTTTTCTATCAAGAAATTGACTATGAGACGAAGTTATTGTTTAAAAAAGCTAATGGTCAACAGGACTTACTCAATAAACAGATTCAATTAACTAGAGATTTAATTAAAAATTTATCTGATTTTAATTTAGAAAGTTTAGAACGAGGAATTAGAGAATTGCAGGAAAAGAACGATTGGCATAAGGGGCAGTATTTTATGATGTTACGTATTGCTATGACTGGTAGAACTGCTACTCCACCCCTGTTTGAAACAATGCTGGTTTTAGAACAAGAACTAATTTTAAAAAGATTAGCTTTAGCTACAGAAAAAATAGAAAATTATGGATAAAAAGAAAACGGCCAATCTTAAAAATGGCCCTCAACAACTAGTGGCAGGTTTGGCGATGGCTGGTCAAGTGGCGATGATGAATCCTCATGTAGTGAACGAAATGTTGCCCGATCAGGTTGTTTATGCTAAAACCGGTCGAGAAAAAGATGAAGATTTAGCACTAGATTTATCTGCTACTGAGTATCAGGAAATTATTGCCAAGTTAAATTCTCATGTTGGTGGACCAGCAGGTCATTTAGAAACAGAAACTCAATTATATTTAGAACAACAATTAAGTTTAATTTTAGGCTTTGATGTGCGTCATGAGCTAGATGGTAAAAAATTAAATCACAGCATTGGTATTATGGGTGGGGAACAACACTTAATGCGTTATCCTGGTGATACTTTGGATAAACACGATGCTTATCAGGAAGCGGGTATGGCGCCAAAACGGGGAGCTTTTTCTTGGTTCACTGAGGCTGGTCAATTGAGTGAAGAAGCAATCATGAGAGAAAAATATTATTTTGCAGTCCAACTGATGTATTTACCTAATTGGAATCAAGATTATCCAGAACTGAAGCCTTGGTATAAATATCGAAAAATGATAATGATTAATCCCAGCGAACAAATAGCTGTGGTGGGAGTGGTAGCCGATGCTGGCCCAGCGGCTTGGGTGCAAAAACAATTTGGAGGTTCACCAGAAGTAATCAGAGAGGGTAAAGTTTGGTCAAATAATAGTCGAGGTAGAGTGATGCTTTTATTTGTTGATGATATAGAAAATAAAATTCCTTTAGGTCCAATTGATATTAGTTTTGCGGCTAAAGTTTCTGCCCAGTGAGAAATTAAATATGATTAAAAGTAATTTATTTATTGGTTCTCGTTATCCAGTTAATCGTCGAAAAATTCGACAAACTGTAGAAAAAATTTTAAAACAACATGGTGTAGAACACGCTCAGGTCGACATTTCCGTGGTTGGAGGACGCAAGATTAAGAAGTTAAATGAAGAACAACTTGGTCATTCAGGAGCTACTGATGTTTTATCATTTCCTCAACATGATAAGGGAAAATTAGAAGAAACTCCTTTACCTAAAGAGCTTCCTCCTCATTTGGGAGATGTGGTGATTAGTTTTCCTGAGGCAGTGAAAACTGCCCGTCGTTTTGGAAGGTTGGTAGATGAACAAATTAATTTTTATCTAGAACATGGTCTCATGCATCTTTTAGGTTATCATCACGATGACCATTAAACACTTTAATATGTTAAACTAAAATTACTTATGGCTTGGTATCGTAAATATCGTCCAAAAACAATCGCTGAACTGGATATTACTCTGGTTAGAGAGAGTCTACAGGCGATGATGAAGGCTGGCAAAATTCCCCAATCCTTAATATTTGCCGGTCCTAAAGGAACTGGCAAAACCTCTGCTTCACGCATCATAGCTTCGCTACTTAATGATCAAAAAAACGAAGATTTGGTTGATCAATTATATTTTGGCAAAGAAAATAACAAAAAGAAGAAATTAGTTTTTCAAGAACCAGACCCTAATTCGACTTTGGCTAAAAAAGTTTATGAGGGACAATCTTTTTTGGTGCACGAGTTGGACGCAGCTAGCAACCGAGGCATCGATGATATTAGGCTTTTAAAAGAAAGAATAGTTTTACCACCTCAGGGAGCTAAAATGGCAGTTTACATTTTAGATGAAGTGCATATGTTAACTACAGAGGCCTTTAATGCTTTTTTAAAGGTTTTAGAAGAGCCGCCTCCACACGTGGTTTTTATTTTAGCTACTACTGAATTGCAAAAATTGCCTTCTACAATAGTGTCGCGCTGTACTTTACTAGATTTTAATAAGGCTAGTGAAGAAGAGATAGTGAAGGCGCTGGAGCGAATATTAAAAACAGAAAAAATTAATTACAAAAAACAAGATTTAATAAGTATTGCTCATCGGGCTGATGGAAGTTTTCGTGATGCAGTCAAAAACTTAGAGCTAGCTTGTCAGAGTGGTAAGCTCGATATCAATATAATTAATTCATATCTTGGTCAGGACAATTTAACTTATATTAAACAACTGCTATCTTTATTATTAGCCAAAGACGCTCCGGCAATTAGTCAGTTGTTTCTAGAGCTACGAGCTAAAAACTATCAGCAAAAAACTTTTTATAAAGATTTGTTAGAATTTTTACACGATGATTTATTAATAAATCTAGGAGTGAAAAAAGGCTCAGCCTTTGCAGAGCAAAAAATAGATCATTTTTTATTAAAAGAGTTGAGCAATATAGATTTGCAACAAGAACTACCAATTACTTTTTTAGCCTTAGAATTAGTTTTTTTAGCTATTATTGATAGATCAAATGAACAAATAAAAAATGGTAAAAACACTAAAGGAGGTGGAAGTTCCTCGATACAAAAAAAACCAATTTTTAAAAAAAGCAAAAAAAAAATTAAAATAGAAGCTGAGTCTATTAAAGAAAGTGTTGTAGAGAACGATGATGGTGCTGAAAATGGTGTTTTAAAACATTCTCTTTCTGTTTCTTCAGCGTCTGAATTATGGCAAAAACTATTGGAGTTTGTTGCCCAAGAAAACTTCTCGCTATCGGCACTTTTACAAGCCTGTAAATTAGAAGGTGTGATTGATGGTACAGCTAGAATTCTGGTTTTCTATGATTTTCACAAAGAACAATTAGAACAGCAAAAATATAGGAACTTATTACATCAGAGTTGTCAAAGTATTTTGGGAGAAGCTCTTCAGTTTGACTTTGTTTTAAGCAAGCCGGTGAAGGTTGAAAATGATTTGCTAGAGACAGCTAAGGATGTTTTGATATAATCTTATTTAATTAAATATTATCAATTAATATAAAAAGGAAATAATATGGCAGACAAAGCGGGCTTATTGGGTCAACTGGGAGATTTAAATAAACTACGCAAGCAGGCTAAGCAAATGCAAAAAGAATTAGCCGCAGAAGAAATCGTAGTTGAAGAAGGAGACATTGTGGTCACAATTGCTGGAGACCAAAAAATTAAAGATGTTTCTGTTCAAGGAATTCACAGCGCTGATTTGGTAGATGCTCTAAACAAAGCAATCAAAAAATCTCAAGAAATTGCTGCTAAAAAATTGCAAACAATGACTGGTGGCTTAGGTGGGATGATGGGTAGATAAACTAGCATCATGCATATTTTATTTGCTAGTCAAAATTTTGGGAAAATAGCTGAAGTTAAGAAAATTTTCAAAGATTACAGGTATCTGGTTGTTACTCTCAATGACCAAGAATTGCTAGAAGAATTAGGAGTAAAGATTCCGGCTGGTTTAATTGTTGCTGAAACGGGTAAAACTCTCAAAGCCAATGCCTTGATTAAGGCCCAGTCTTTTCACCAATTAAGTCAATTACCCTGTTTAGCAGATGATAGTGGTTTATTATTGGAAGCCTTTTCTAATTTTCCTGGAGTAGATTCTAAGCGTTGGTTTAAAGGAACTGATCAGGAGCGAAATTCGGCATTATTAAAAAAACTAGAAGGACAAAAAAATCGTCAAGCTAAATTTCAAACAGTTTTGTGTTTATTTGCTTTTAAGCAAAAGAAAGCTTTGTTTTTTGTGGGAGAAGTTACTGGACGTATAGCTACAGAACCACGTGGTTCAGCTGGTTTTGGTTATGATCCCTTGTTTATTCCAGATGGTTATAAAAAAACTTTTGCTCAATTAGGGATAGAAATTAAAAATAAAATTTCTCACCGAGCAAGAGCTTGGCAAGCCCTAGTTGAATATCTTAATAAAAATTAAGCTATGGTGATTTGTTCTTCCAAATAGACGTCTTGTACAGCGCGAAGTAAATTTACCCCCTCAGTCATTGCTCGTTTAAAAGCCTTTCGTCCTAAAATCAGGCCAGCACCACCGGCTCTTTTGTTAATAACTGCACTTTTTACTGCTGCTTTTAAATCTTTTTGAAAATCACCTTCAGAATTGCTTTCTCCTCCAGAGTTGAGTAGTGGAATTTTACCAGCAAAACAATTGATAACTTGTAAGCGCACCATATCTATCGGGTTTTCGGTGCTAAGCGATTCATACATTTCATCATTATATTTGGCAAATTTGAGTTGACGAAAAGCGCCATCAGTACTAGGCATTTTTTGCTTAATGATGTCAGCACCAATAGTCACTCCCAAACGATTAGCCTGAGAAGTGATATCTGCGCTTGAGTTATAATCAGCATCTTTGGTTTTCCAAGCACTATTGCGTGGATAACACCAAAGAATGGTTGCCATGCCTAATTGATGAGCTTCATGAAAGATCTTAGCAATTTCTGTTAGTTGTCGGTTACTTTCTGTGGAACCGAAGTAGATAGTGGCACCAATAGCGACCGCTCCAAGCTCGTAAGCTTGTTTAGCCTGTGCAAAAACATTTTGATCCCATTTGTTAGGATAGGTTAAAAGTTCGTTATGATTGATTTTGACAATGAATGGAATTTTATCGGCATATTTTTTACTGAGTAGGGCAAGAGCACCAAAACTAGAAACGAGAGCACTGCTTTCAGCTTCAAGAGCTAGTTTAACAATAT
>CAYXJQ010000091.1:0-6709 GCA_964464985.1 uncultured Pseudomonadales bacterium
TTTTTTAATTTTTTTAGATTTTTTTGAAATTTTCTTTTTACTGTGAGCTAACTGTTTTTTTAAATTTTGTCTATTTAATAAAATTAAATAAACTAAATAAAAAAGTATCAGCAAGATTCCATCTTCGCGAGTAATCAGACCGTCTTGGCTAACTAAATAAAGCACAGTCGTAGATAAAACCAACATTAATACATCAAACAACAATTGCACTCTTTTTAGCCTAATTACTTTAAACAAGCCCAGAGTACCTAAGACCAAAGCTAAATTGGCCATACCCGAGCCGATAACGTTACCAATCACTATTTGACTAGTATCTCCACCTTGTAAATTCTGCACAGCACCGGTTACTGAAATTACAATTTCTGGGAAACTAGTACCGATTGCCACTATGGTCAAACCAATAAAGCCCTCAGACAAGGCCAGAGATTTAGCGATTTTAAGCGCTGCCTTAATAATCAGTTCAGCTCCAAACCACAATAAAAACAAAGCAAGAAAAAATAATAAAAAGTTGAGCATTACTTCCATTAAAGCAGAAAGGGTAGGGGATAATCAAGAGAAAAGTGAGCGGGCGACCAGAATCGAACTGGCCTCTTCTCCTTGGAAGGGAGATATACTACCGATGTACTACGCCCGCAATTTTAATAATTAATTATTATTTTAAACGATTGTTTAGCTAAATCAAGGAAGCAATTTCTCTAAAGCTTTTTTAACGGCGTAGACGTGAACAGTGGGTTTTTCATCTGCATCAAAAAAACTAAATGAGGCAAAGGGACCCGGCGAACCCCTCATCACAAAAGGCGTAACTGCCTTGACACGATCATTGCTCCAAATATGTTGCAGAGCATATAAATAATAGTCACTTAAGTAAAAATTAATTAAATAATGAGAAATCCAACCGGTTTCAGTGATAAAAACTTGATAATCACGATCGGTTTTATTTTTTAGATAATTTAATTCATATTCAAAACCACGTAAAGAGTTTTTTCCAGTTTTTTTTGGAGAGGCACTAAAACCAGGATTTGGATAAGAATGAGAGTTCCAATAGTCAACATATTCAAAAATTTCAGCATCAATTAAGTACATTGTTTCTAAATAGTTAAAGGCTTCCATAGATGGAAAAACATCGCTCGCCGCTAAATCCATAGCTGCTGGTAAAACCTTATAATTTAGGTTTTCACTGCGCAACCAGCTACTGGTAAATTTTAAAATATGAGTATAAGTAAGTGGATCTATTTTCCCACCCCATTCTTTAGCATGATTAACCTCATTAAATACAATCACTAATTTTTCTTCTTGATGCCAATTAAGACTTGATAAAAAATCTACTAAAGCAACAATATCTTTACGAGTAGGGATAGTCCAAAAATCCTGCTCAGGATCATAATGAGTAGCTAAGCGAACAATAGGGATTAGTTTTTGTTGATGAGCTTGATCAAAAAATTTTTGCCAACGTCGCCAATTTTTAGTTTCTTCCAAAGTCAGTGGAATAGTCACATAACGCCAAACATCATCTTCAAAAATAGCTCTCACCTCGGTAATTTCTTCTGTTTGAAGAATATGCATGCCCAATTTGCCTCCATTAGCTAGTATGGCTTTAGAGCTAAGCATCCAGCACAACACAGAACAAAAAATAAAAAACACTAATTTAGATTGATATTTCAACATTTTATTAAGATAATTTTATCAAAAATTCTTGTTAAAGTCAATTTACTGTTATATGATAGCAATGCGAGAAATTATAATATGAGTGATCAAAAAAAACGAAAAAAATCTGCCTTTATCTATTTATTTTATAGCTTGGCTTGGATTTGTTTCACTAGCGCTATTATTTTTCTTGCAAGCGCTAGCTACAATCACTTGTTAAAAATAAATAATGATTGGAACGAACAACTATTAGCCAACCAAATTCTTGATAGCCATCAAGCTAACGACACTGGCACTCTCGGACAAACTGTGACCAGCGTTGTTGAAAGTGAAGATGCTAGAGCAGAACTAATTGCTAAGTTTTTAGAAAGACATAATTCTCCAATGACTCCATACATTTATTACGGTCAAAAACTAGTCGAAATCGCAGATAGACATGGTTTAGATTTTCGCCTATTACCCGCTATCGCCATGCAAGAATCAAATCTTTGTCGTGCCACTAATCCTAAGGCTCCCAATAATTGTCTTGGTTTTGGCATTCATAGCCGTGGCACCCTGGACTTTGAAAGCTATGAGGCTGGTTTTGAACGAGCAGGTAGAGAATTAAAACAAAATTACATTGATCAGGGTTTGGATACTGTCAGCTTAATTGAAAGTAAATACACTCCCTTTAGCAACGGTTCTTGGGCCAATTCAGTTAACCAATGGATGGCTGAAATTCGCTATAACGATCGAGATATGGGTCGTAGTGAAAAAGTTAATACTAGCGTCCTAGAATTCACTAACAAACAATAAAAATTTAACAATTTACAGATTTAATCAATTTTGTATCCTAAAAACTTGACATCCTTATAGTTTTTGTTATAATAATATCATCTCAGAAGGTTCTTCCTCACCGAAGTCACGTTCTGAGCTCAAAAAACCCCGCAATTAAGCGGGTTTTTTTGTGGCCAATTTTTCTTGGTGCCGAAGAGAGGAATCGAACCTCCATGAGTTGCCTCACACGGTCCTAAGCCGTGCGCGTCTACCATTCCGCCACTTCGGCTTTTAAGTTTTGCAAAACTAAAAGCTCATTATTATAACTGATCTCTTGAATTTAGATAAGATGGGAGACGATCGCTAATTGACTTTTGGCTGATTTTTCTTAAGCTAGGGCTGTGGCATTAAATTTTAATTATCAGTTGAAAAAAAACTCTAGATCAAGATCTATCAGAATCAGCATTGATTCAAAGGGCAAAGTTCTGGTCTCTGCTCCAAAACTTTATCCAAACCTAATCATTGAAAAGTTTCTCAAACAGCAAGAACCTTGGATCCTAAAAAAACAGGCTCAAGTAGCAAAACTACAAACTCAAATTGCTAACAATGAAATTTATATTTTTGGCAAAAAATTTCAAATTGTGGTTGAAGCTGATCAAAAAAAAGCAAGCGGCATCAGTATTGAAGGGCAAAAACTAATTATTAATCAAATTACACCTGGTTCTTATCAAACTAGACTAGAGAGCTTTCTCAAAAACACAGCTACTAAATATCTAAGCCAAAAAACTGCTGATCTTGCCGAGAAAATGGATATTAACTATCAAAGAATTAGCATTCGTCAACAAAAATCACGCTGGGGAAGTTGTAGCAGTCAAGGTAATTTAAATTTTAATTGGCGACTAGTTCATTATTCACCAGCAATTATCAACTATGTCATTATTCATGAACTAGCTCATCGTCAACAAGCCAATCATTCTAAAAAATTTTGGTTACTAGTAAATAAATTTGACCCTCATTATAAAAAGCATAGAGCTGTGCTTAAAAAAAAACTATATAATTAAAGAAGATGCTAACTATTGTCCATGGTGAAAATTTAATCAAATCAAGAGAAAAGCTGTTTCAATTAAAACAGCTATCTCAAAGTAATGAGCAGCAACTAAACACACTGTTGGCTAAAAAAATTAGTCCACGAAAATTAGAAGAATCTTTACTCGCTAAAGATCTCTTTGGCCAAGAGCACTGTCTAATCATCGAACAACTACACTCTTTGCCTCACAGTAAAAAAAGAACCACCTATATTGAATCTATTCAGCAGGCTAGTCAGTTTTTAAATATTATTTTGTGGGAAAAAAAATCTTTAAGTAAAAATAACTTAAAAAAATTTACTCAAGCTAAAGTATTCTCTTATCCAATGGGAAAGGCGCTGTGGCAATTAGTTGATCAACTCAACCCCAAACCAAGCGCTAAAAAAGGCCAATTATTATTACTTCAGCAAGCCATTGAACAAGATTCTGCAGAATTTTGTCTGAGCATGACTAGTAAAAGAATTAGCGACTTGATTGCTATCAAAGTTGATGCCCAAGTCAAAATACACCCTTTTGTTAAAAATAAGCTTGAAAAACAAAAGCAAAACTTTTCACTAAGACAACTGCTAAATTTTCACCAAAAACTTTATAACTTAGATCATAAACTCAAACACTCACATAATTTACTGAGCTTAGCTAGTGAACTTGACCTTCTTTTAATAACTCTGTAGATTAAACTTAGTACAAGAAAGGCATAAAATGTACCGAATTGTTGACCACATTAACCCAAATATTTTTCGCGGCTATGATTTGAGGGGTTTAATTGACAAAGACCTTAATGAAAATGTTTATTATACTTTGGGCCGAGCTTACGGAACTTTTCTTAGTAAAAGACGCATTAAAGAAGCGGCCATTGGCAGAGATAATCGCCAAAACGGTGAAAAATACACCAAGGCTTTTATTAGCGGACTCAATGAAAGTGGTATTAACACAATAGACATTGGTTTAAGCATGAGTCAAATTGTTTATTATTCTTCTTACGAATTTAAAACCAAGGGTGGAGCCATGGTTACCGCCTCCCACAATCCTAAAGAATTTAATGGTTTAAAAATGAGTGTTGGTTATTCTGACACTATGGTTACTGAAGAAATTAAAGAATTACAAGCCATAGCCAAAACAAAAGATTTTATAAGTGGAGATGGCTCTAATCGTCAAGAAAATATCAATCAAGCTTATAATCAACAACTTCTTAAACTTTTTTCTCTCAAGAAAAAATGGAAAATTGTAGTGGATGCTTGTAATGGAGCTGGAGGAGCTTTTTATCCAAATATCTTTAGAGAAGCTGGTTGTGAGGTGATTGAACAAAATTGCGAACTAGATTCAGATTTTCCCCTAGGACATCCTGATCCTACTGAATTAAGTGTGCTTAAACGCCTAGCTAAGGGGGTTAAAAAATCAAATGCTGATTTAGGCTTTGCTTTTGATGCTGATGGTGATCGCATGTCAGTAGTTGATGAAGATGGACAAATTTTGTGGATGGATACCATAGTCGCTTTGTTTGCCAAAGACGTTTTAGACTTTTTGCCAAGTAGTAAGATCGTTTATAACACTCTTTGCTCACGTCAAGTTCATGAGACTATTGAAAAAGCTGGAGGTGAGGGAATCATCTGGCTAACTGGTCATTCCTTTATCAAAGCTAAAGTAAAAGAAGAGCGATCTCCTTTTGGTGGAGAATTGTCAGGTCATATCTTTTTTATGGATAATTTCTATGGACATGATGACGCCGCCTATGCTTGTTTGCGTTTATTAAGCTATTTAGAAAGAAAAGAAATTAAACTCAGTCAGGCAGTGGCAGAATTACCTCAATATATTAGCAGTCCAGAAATTAAACTGGGGTTGCCTGATGAAATTAAGTTTCAACTCATTGATAAAAAAATTACTGAAGATTTCAAAAAACATTGGCCAAAAGCTAAATACACTAATATTGATGGTATTAGAATGGATTTACCTGAAAAAATGGCAATTATTAGGGCTTCACAAAATGGCCCCTATGTAACTGTTAAATTTGAAGCTAAAACTAAAGAACAATATCAAAAATTAAAAGAAGAGTTGAAGTCGATACTTAAACAATATTCGACAGTTAATTGGCAAGAAGGATCCAACACTCATGCCTTGGATTAAATTCAATGAAGACTAAAAATTATTTAGTAAACAATTATCGTTATTGTCCACGTTGTAAAACTGAACTAGAAATTCTTGATGGAAGTTTAGAATGCAATCGATGTGGTTTAAAAATTTATAACAATCCTTCTCTGGCAGTAGCTCTACTTGCTTTAAATGACAAAGGTGAAGTCTTGCTTAATAAAAGAAGAATTTCACCACACCTAGGCAATTGGGACACAGTAGGCGGTTTTGTTAATGTTGGAGAAACTGTAGAACAAGCCGTTAAAAGAGAGTTTGAAGAAGAAACCATGGCTAAATGTGAGATCATTAGATATTGGGGGTCTTATCCCGACACCTATGGCTTAGAACAAGCCCCTACTATCAATTTATTTTTTGAAGTGAAAGTGACAGCTGGAAAATTAATTGCTAGTGATGATGCTGCTGAACTGCGTTTTTTTTCATTTGAAAAATTACCAAAAAATTTAGCCTTTCAAAATACCAAAGTTTTTTTAGATTTATTAAAAAAAGAAAAAGGAAAAAATGACAAACAATGATTATTCTTCAATCTTAGAAGATCGTCAAGCAATTAAAAAGTTAGACCCAAGTGGAGCGCTGGCTAGTGCTGAAAGTCTTGCTGACCAAGTTAAACAAGTTTGGCAAGAAAGAGAACAAGTCGTTTTTAAATCGGATAAAATTAAATCAATCTCTAATATTGTGGTGGCTGGTATGGGTGGCAGTGCTCTTGGCGCTGATGTCGTACTCAATTTATTCAAAGATTCTCTAACTGTACCAATGCTTATCAATCGAGACTACCAACTACCCGCCTTTGTTAATCAAAATAGCTTGGTTATTTTATCTAGTTACTCGGGCAACACTGAAGAGGTTTTGGCTTGTGCAAAAGCTGCAAAAATTAAAAAAGCTCAAATCGCAGTTATTAGTGCTGGAGGTGAGCTGGCCGTTTTTGCTGAAGAAAACCAATATCCAAAATTTTTAATTGAAGCTAAGCACAATCCATCTGGTCAACCAAGAATGGCAATTGGCTATTCCATCATGGCTTTTATTGTGATTTTATCTGTAGCCAAGCTCCTAGACTTTACTGAAGAGCAATTATTGGAAGTTGT
>CAYXJQ010000092.1:0-8855 GCA_964464985.1 uncultured Pseudomonadales bacterium
TTTTCTTTTTATAATTTAACCACTCCTTACCGTATCTTTCAGCATAATTTTTTTCTAAAAGAGGTACTCCACTAACAAAACGAATTAGAACGGTGATGTAAATAGGGCTTACTAGAGCCAGTAAAGTCCAATTGCCTAAGCTGGGTAAAAAATAGAAAAAGAGGCACCACCAAAAGAGAATTTCGCCTAGATAATTGGGATGACGAGAATGTTTCCATAGGCCGCTTTGAATAAATTTACCTTTGTTTTTTGCATTATTTTTAAACTGATATTTTTGCCAATCGGCGATGGTTTCAATTCCAAGAGCAATTAAAGCAAGAATAAAAAATATTATTTGCCAAGCATTAACATTAGTTTTAATGGTATCTGCCAGCGAAAAACTCAAAATAAAGCTTAAGCTAATTGCAAAAATTGATAGAGCTTGTAGTAGCCAAAACTGTAAAAAGCTCCAAAAATTTTGCCGAATTTGATTAAAGCGCTGATCTTTTTTAATTTTGAGAATTCTAATAAATAAATAACTGGCTAATCTAATCCCCCAAAGACTGACTAGTAGGGTGGGTAAAATAAAAAAAAGTTCTTGCTGACTTTTCCAGAATAAAAGATTGATGACAATAACAAAAGTTATTCCATAGGCTAAGTCAGTTAATTTATCGGTTTTGAAAGCATTAGCAACCAAGAAAAACAAAACTTGACTGACAAAAATTAATAGAAAAAGATTGAAGAATTGATTAATCATATACTGACATTATAACAAGTTCAGTACATGGGGTGTTGATTGTTTGAGCTTTTCTTGATAGGCTGATCAAATAATATCCAAAAATATGAAAAAAAGTGCTGGGCCCGGTTTATCTGCAGATAAAAAAACCGTATTAAAACAGATTTTGCATTGGCAAGAATTTCAGGCTGATAAACAAGCTTATTTAACAGTAGGAGGTTATGCTGGAACTGGAAAAACTACTCTAATTGCTGTTTTGCGTCGTTTACTTTATAAGAAAGACCCCAAGCTAAAAGTAGCTTTTGCTGCTTTCACCGGAAAAGCCGCTCGGGTATTGAAGAATTATTTGGAAGAATTTGCTTTGCTTTATAAGCAGGACTCTATCGGTACTATCCACTCGCTGATTTATAGTGTGATTGAAAATGAACAGCAACAAATCATTGGCTGGCGGAAAAAAGACCGATTAAAAACAGACCTAATAATTATTGATGAAGCGTCAATGATTGATCAAAAAATTTGGTCAGATCTCTTGTCTTATCAAATTCCTATTTTAGCAGTTGGGGATCATGGCCAATTGCCACCAGTTCATGGTTATTTTAATTTAATGAAAGAACCAATTTTGCGTTTAGAAACTATTCATCGTCAAGAAGCTAATAACCCCATTATTGATTTATCGATTTTGGCTAGAACAAAGGGTTGTATTCCAGTTGGTAACTATGGACCAAGAGTTAAAAAGTTTCTCAAAAGTGATCCAGAAACTGCTGAGTTGATAGATAATCATCTGCAAATGGCCAATCAAGACACACTAATTGTTTGTGGTTACAATAATACTCGATTAAAACTTAATCAATACCTGCGTTCTATTAAAGGTTTTGAAGATGAACAACCACAAGCTGGCGATCGGGTGATTTGTTTACGCAACAATCACCAAAAACAAATTTTTAATGGCATGTTGGGGACTATAGAAAGAATTAAAACAATTGATGATAAATTTTTTGAAATAAAAGTTAATTTTGACGATCAGGATTTTGTTTATGAGGGTCTAGCTGTAGCCAAGCAATTCAATAGTAGTAAGACTATTAGTTTTAATAATCAAGATCGTCACTTACTCAAAAAAGCTGATCTCTTTGACTTTGCTTACGCGCTAACAGTCCACAAGGCCCAAGGTAGTCAGGCAAGCAAGGTGATTGTCTTTGAAGAGCGTTTCAAACAAATGAGTGATGAAGACTGGCGACGTTGGTTGTATACTGCCATTACCCGTGCCGAAGAAGAATTAATTATTATAGGTGATTAAATATGAGTATTCGTATCAATAAGTTGTTAGCAGACCTTGGTTTGGCTTCTCGTCGTGGTGCTGATCTTTTAATCAGTGCTGGTAAGGTAAAAATTAATGGCAAGAAAGCTGAACTAGGAACTAAAGTAGATTTGAGTCGTGATCGATTAGTGGTTAACGGTGAATTAATTAATACAGAAGCAGCTCAAGCAATTGTGGCTGGAGAAAATTTTGAATATTGGCTACTTAATAAACCCCCAGGAGTTATTTCCTCTGTTAGTGATCCTGCTGGTCGTAAAACTGTGATGCGATTTTTTACAAATAAAACTCAGGCTCGTTTATATCCAGTTGGACGCTTGGATTATGATTCAGAAGGCTTATTATTAATGACTAATGACGGAGAATTAACTCACCGACTTACTCATCCTAAATATGGTATAGAAAAAGAATATTTGGTTGAAGCAAATGGTATTTTTAGTCAGGATAAAATAGCTAGATTAGAGCGAGGGGTTTTATTGTCTGGTAGGCGAGCTAGAGCGGACCAAGTTGAATTAATTCAAAAAACTGGTAGGGATTTAGAGTTAAGATTTATTCTTCATGAAGGGCGCAAACGCGAGGTAAGAAGATTGTGTGCTAGAGTCGGTTGGGAAGTGCAGCGTCTAGTGAGGGTGCGTTTAGCCAATCTAGAATTAGGAACACTAAAACCAGGCATTGTACGCAAATTGAGTAATCAGGAAATTGCAGAATTAAAAAGCAGTGTCAAGTTAGTTTGACTAGAAGTTTTTGGTGAACCAGGAAACAAAACTTAAGAAAAAAGCTTATAAATTTGACAAGGTAACAAAAGAATTAGCTGTTAAAAAGGCAAATTATCACTGCGAGTGTTGTGAAGCTAAACTCAACAAAAAGGATTCAAAAAAAGCAGAAGTGCATCATCTGTTGCCCGTTTGGGTAGTTTTTAATTGTTGTCCGGAAATGAGTGCTGACCTTATTCGAAATTTGGCAAATGCTGTAGTTTTGTGTCATGATTGTCATTGTTTTTTGCATCAAATAGAAAATGGAGATGAAAACAAATTAGAAGTTTTTTATCAAGCTTTGATGGAAGAAATGCGTTTTTTAGATAGAAAATTTTTTAAAAATAGCGGTAAGAAAAATTCAAACAAAGAGTTAATTAGTTCTCTGAAAGTTAAAAAAAATGCTGTACTTGCTCTATTGAAAGAAGAAATTTAAAATTCCACTATAATGGAAATAATGCAATCTAATTTTAAACATTTAATTTTTGACTTTGACGGTACTTTAGTTGACACTAGGGAAATTTATGTTTTGGCCTTTAATAAAATTCACGCTCGTTTTGATTTGCCAAAAATCAACAAAAAGGATTGGACCAGATTCCAGTCGAGTAGTATGAAAGATCTTTGTCGAGAATATGATATTGGTCCAGTGAAGTTATTGAAAATTGCTAAAACTATTAATAGAGAAACTGGACTTTTAATAACTAAGGCTAAGTTTTATCCAAATATTGAAAAAATTTTACTTAAACTAAAAAAAGATTATCAGCTTGGGATTTTAAGTTCGAATGAGTTGAGTAACATCAAGGCGTTTTTTAAGCAACAAAATTTACCTTTAAAAGAAGTTTTTTCTTTTTGGCGCTGTGAAAAAAACTTATTTGGTAAAGATCGAGTTTTAAAGTCTTTAATTAAAGAATATAAACTTGATCCAAAAACAGTTCTTTATTTTGGCGATCAAGTTCGTGATATTGAGGCTTGCCAGCGCGCCGGGGTTCCGGTTGCAGCGGTAAGCTGGGGTTTTGCGAGTGAAGATTTATTGGCCAGCGCTCAACCCAATTTTTTACTTAATAATCCAAGTGAGATTTTAGATCTATTGTATTGAGTTAAATACTGTGCTCTGTTAATTTTACTCTCAAAAGAGTATAATCTATCTTTTGATTTTAGAAAGATTTATGCAAATTCGTAATGTAGCGATCATCGCTCACGTTGATCACGGAAAAACCACTCTAATTGATGGGATGCTCAAACAGACCCATGCTTTTCGTGACAATCAAGCCGAGATGGAACAAGAGACTATACTTGATAGCAATGATTTAGAGCGAGAAAAAGGTATCACCATTTTAGCTAAAAATACCTCTATTCATTATCAAAGTTTAGCTGGTGAAAAAATAAAAATTAACATTATTGATACTCCGGGTCACGCAGACTTTGCTGGTGAAGTGGAGCGAGTAATTAGCATGGCTGATGGTGCTATTTTGTTAGTTGACGCTGCCGAAGGTCCACTGCCCCAAACCAAATTTGTTTTGGAGCAGGCCATTGAGCAAAAACTACCCATGATTGTTTTGATTAACAAAATTGATCGTCAAGACGCTGAACCAGAAAAAGTTTTGGCTCAAGTTGAAGAACTATTTTTAAGTTTAGCAGACAACGCTGCCCAATTAGATTTTCCAGTTTTATATTCTGTTGGTAGGATAGGAAAAATTTGGCCAACACTACCCGTTCAAGAATTGGGAAAAACAGAAGCTTTAGCCAAAAAAACAGGCGACTTGAGACCTTTATTTGAAGAAATTGTGCGCAGTATTCCAGCTCCTCAAACTAAGCCAGAAGCAGCTTTTAAAATGCAAGTATCTACCTTAGATTTTGATTCATATAAAGGTATTTATGCCATTGGTAAGGTTACTCAGGGTTTAGTTAAGCGAGGTCAGCGTTTAGTAATTTTACAAGAACAAGAAAAAGTTGGTGAAATGACAGTGGCTCATTTACTGGAAAGTGACGGTTTAGACAAGGTAGAAATCGAACAATCTCGTCCTGGAGACATTATTGCCATCACTGGTTTAGATAAAATTGCTATTGGTCAAACTTTAGCAGCTCTGGGTGAAACTGAGGGTTTCCCGATGATTAAAATTACTGAACCAACTCTTAAAATTCAAATTTCAGCCAATACTTCTCCATTTGTTGGTAAAGAAAGTGAATTTTGTACAGTTCGTCAGTTAGCAGATCGTCTTAAGCGTGAACAAAAAACCAACTTGGGTTTACGTATTGAGCAAAAAGAAGGAGGGGTTTTTGTAGTAGCTGGACGTGGAGAATTACATCTATCTATTTTAATTGAAACTATGCGGCGAGAAGGTTACGAGATGGAAGTGGGTCGTCCTCAGGTGATTTTTAAAGAAATTGATGGAGTCAAACAAGAACCAATTGAAGAATTAATGGTTGAAATCGACCAAAGTTTTGTGGGAATTATCACTGAAGAGTTGGGTAAACGTCATGCTCAATTACAAGCGAGCTCTACTAGTCATAAGGGAGTTAGTCGAATGACTTACCACATTAGTAGCCGCAATCTTTTGGGATTCCGTACAGAAATTTTGACTAAAACCAAAGGTAATGGTTTATTCACTAGTTCTTTTTTGAAATATGCGCCACTGCAAGGTAATAAGTTGAGGTTAAGAAATGGAGCTTTGATTGCTACTGAAGCTGGGATGGTAACAGCTTATGCATTAGAGAGTGTGCAGCAGCGAGGTAAAACCTTTGTTAACCCTGGTGATCAAGTTTATGAAGGACAGATAGTTGGTTTGTGTAAACAAAAGGGTGATTTAGATGTCAATGTTTGTAAAAGTAAAAAGCTAACTAATTTCCGCTCAAATGCTGACGTGATGACGGTGCTTAATGCTCGAGTCGATTTAAGTCTCGAACAATGCTTAGATTTTATTGAGAATGATGAATTACTCGAAGTTACTCCAGAAAATTTACGTTTACGAAAACGCTACTTAAGTAAGCTAGTACGCAATAAAAAACTCGTCCCCAATAAAGCATCTTTATAAATGGGTGTTAAAATAGGAGTATGCCTTCGTTTAGCGAACCATTAGCTTCGATTTTACGTCCAAAAAACCTTGAAGAATTTGTTGGTCAAACTCATTTGGTGGGAGAGGGGAAACCTCTTAGTGCGATGATTGCGCTGGGTGCACCTTTTTCTTTGATTTTTTGGGGACCTCCTGGCGTTGGTAAAACTACTTTAGCTAAGATTATCGCTCGAGAAACTGGTCGGTCTTTTATTGAGTTATCTGCGGTCTCAGCTAGTAAAGCAGATGTAAGAAAGGTCTTAGAGCAAACTAAAGAGCAAAAGACTTTGCTTGAATCATATCAAGCACCGGTGCTTTTTTTGGATGAAATTCATCGTTTCAATAAAGCTCAGCAAGACTTTTTATTACCCAGTGTTGAAAGTGGTCAAATTGTTTTAATTGGCGCCACCACCGAGAACCCATCATTTGAAGTAATTGCTCCACTCTTATCAAGAATGAGAGTTTTTGTTTTACATGCCCTCAAAGATGAGCACTTATTAGAATTAATTAAAAAAGCTCTAAAATTATTGAAGATCAAAAAAATAGCCAGTGCTAGTCAAGATTTTTTACTCAATTATTCCGATGGTGATGCGCGCAGATTATTGACCATTATAGATAACACTTACGCTCTTTATGGAGATCTTAAATTAAAATCACTCAAAAATGCTTTGCAATCCAAGCAGATCCTATATGATAAAAAGGGTGAAGAACACTACAATATTATTAGTGCTTTTATCAAGAGTTTGCGGGCCAGCGATGTTGATAGTGCTCTTTATTATTTAGCGAGAATGGTTAAGGCTGGAGAAGATCCAAAATTTATTGCTAGGAGAATGGTAATTTTTGCTAGTGAAGATGTTGGTATGGCACAGCCAACAGCGATAGTGGTTGCCAATGAGGTTTTTGAAGCAGTGATGAAAATTGGTTATCCAGAGGCCCAAATAAGTTTGGCTCATGGAGTGGTTTATTTGGCTTTGGCTAAAAAAGATCGAAGTGCTTATGATGCCTATTTTGCTGCTCTCTCTGATGTAGAAAAACAGGGCAATTTAGCTATTCCTCTTAAATTGCGAAATGCTCCAACAAAACTAATGAAGAATTTAAAATATGGTGAGGGTTATGAAATGTATAAGCCGGGTAAGGATGAAAAAAAAGAGAGCTATTTGCCAGATAAACTTAAAGGTAAAAAATATTACAAGCCAAAAAAATAAAAGCCATCTTGAGTAAAACACAATTTTTACTCTTAAAGATGATTATTTACCAATTTACCAGTCTTTTTTATTTATTGTTTTCTTAATATCTAGCTGTTATAATAAATTTTTACCTAGTTAATAATAATCGAAAGGTTAAAATGTCAGAAAAAGACTTGCAAAATTGTTGTGGCTGTTGTCAATGTGCTGATTGTGATTGTGGAACAATCAATACGAGTTTTCCCTTAATTGGTGATAAATTTCCAGAAATAGAAGCTCACAGTACTCATGGTCGCCTATCTCTGCCTAAAGATTTAATGGGTAAGTGGACGGTGCTCTTTAGTCATCCAGCTGATTTTACGCCAGTTTGTACCACAGAGTTTGTATCTTTTGCCAAATATGCGCCAGAATTTAAAAAAATTAATACTCAATTAATTGGCCTATCTATTGATCAGGTTTTTTCTCATATCAAATGGGTGGAATGGATTAAAGATAAGTTAGACGTTAAAATTCCTTTCCCGATTATCTCTGATAATACTGGTCGTGTGGGCAAACGTTTGGGGATGATTCATGAAAAACAAGGCACAGATACGGTGAGAGCTGTTTTTGTCATGGATGAAAAGGCTAAGATTCGCTTAATTCTTTATTATCCTCAAGAAGTAGGGCGCAATATGGCAGAAATTCTGAGAGCAGTTAAAGCTTTGCAGTTTTCTACGGCCAATAAGGTTGCTATGCCAGCTAATTGGCCAGAGAATGAGTTAGTCGGCGATCACGTCATTATTCCTCCAGCTACAACTGAAGCTGAAGCAAAAAGTAGAGCTGGAAAAAAAGACTGCTATGATTGGTGGTTTTGTCATAAAAAGGCAGAGACCAAAAAGAAATAAATTTCTTATATAAATTGGCCCCTGTTGTGACAGGGGCTTTTTTTCATTTGTTCTAATTATAGAAGTGGCTTATAATAACAACTTGAGTGAGCGCCCATAGCTCAGCTGGATAGAGCGTTTGTTTGCGGAACAAAAGGCCAGAGGTTCGAATCCTCTTGGGCGCACAATTGGTTTTTAAACTAATCTTTTCTTGGCAAACTTGTTCGATTTTTATTGGTTTTTTTCGCTCATTGGTTTACAATACAAAGATTATGAACAAAGAACATAAAGAATCTGCCACAGCGGTTGTTATTCGTCAGTTGTCACAAATTCAACAAAGTGGTTGCAAATGTGATGAGACCAATAAAAAGATATGGTCTGACACAGCAAAAGTTCGCGAAGCGGATAATCAAAAAAATAAAAAAACTAGTAACTAAGACGATCTGTTTGAGGAAGGGTCGCATAGTGGCTATTGCATCAGCCTCGAAAACTGACGCCCTTTTGGGCATCGCGGGTTCGAGTCCCGCCCCTTCCGCCGTCAAGCGAGCATACTAAGTTATTATCATGAAAAAACTTATCATTTCAGATACTCATCTATCTAAATTTAATGAAAAACAGTTTTTATTTCTAAAGGATATTATTAGTTCTGTTGATCAAGTAATTATTAATGGTGATTTTTGGGATAGTTGGTGCATCTCATTTGAAAAATTTGTTAATTCCAAGTGGCAACAATTATTTGATTTATTACTAGAGAAAAACACTATTTATATTCATGGTAACCATGATCCTAAACACTTTTGTGATGAGCGCTGTTCATTGTTTGCTGTAAAAACCTGTGATAGTTATCAATTTGAATTACTGGGTAAAAAATTTCACTGTGAACATGGTCATCGTTTGATGACGGGTTTCGATATGGGGAAGTTTATCAACTTTTATAATAAGATTTTACACCGTAGACCAAAATTTTTTTGTTATGTTG
>CAYXJQ010000093.1:0-3046 GCA_964464985.1 uncultured Pseudomonadales bacterium
ATTCCGTAATTATTTTTAGCTTTGTTAACAGCATTCTCTACAGTAATGGTAGCTGCATAAGGAGTTGACTTACGGGAACCACTGAATCCTGAGCCCCCAGTGCTCTCCCAACATAAAACATTACCTTTTTCATCTGTAACACTAACCAAGGTATTATTAAAAGTAGCACTAACATATAGTCGACCCTTAGTCACTGTTTTAGTGCTTTTTCTATAGTTAGTTTTTTTCTTTTTAGTGTTTGTTTTTTTACTAGCTTCTGCCATAACCCATCCTTATTACTTGGCTTTCTTGGCCTCTTCTAATTTACTCGCAGCTTCTTTAGACATTGAACCAATGGTACGTCTAGCTCCACGTTTAGTTCTTGCATTAGATCTGGTTCTTTGACCACGAGTGGGCAAACCAGCAATATGTCGTAAGCCACGATAAGCTTGTATTCTTTTTAAACGAGCGATATTGTCGTTAACTTCACGACGTAAATCACCCTCAATCATATAAGTATCAAGTGCCGCTTGAATACGATTTATTTCTTCACCAGTTAATTCTTTAGCTCTTTTATCCGGATTGATCTTACATTTTTTAACTATTTCTTCAGCTAAATGAGGACCAATGCCATAAATATACTGTAAAGAAAAATTGATCTTTTTATTATCTGGTATATCATGACCCGCAATACGTGGCATAGTTTATCCTTGCCTCTGCTTGTGTTTAGGATTAATGCAAATTACATATAATTTGCCGCGTCGCTTAACAAGCTTGCAATTTTTACACATTTTCTTTAATGATGCTTTTACTTTCATAATGACAGACGTGCAATATACCTTACTAGACCAAATTTTTAAAGAGTTAAATTGGCCTATTAAGGAATATTTTACTCCTACTGATTTGTTTTAGATTGCCTATTGGTTGAGCGATAGGTAATCTTACACTTTGTTAAATCGTATTTACTAACGTAGCCTTTTACTTGATCACCAGGCATAACTCGAATTCGATAAAGACGCATTTTGCCTGCTAAAGTACCCAGTAATAAACGACCTTTCATCTGCTCTGCCGTTGAATCAATTACTCTTACCTTAAACATTGTGTTTGGTAAACAAGACTCAACTTCGCCAATAATCTCAAAGCGATCGCTTTGGCTCTGTGCACTAGACAAAGTAAAGTCAACTTGACGCTTAGCCTTGGCAGCACGTTTATGTTCTTGTACTTTTCCCATAAACGAGCATTATACCAGATTTAGCAAAAAAAATCACTTATAAATCTGGCTATTTTACTGTTTTTTACTTTTTTTCTTATCCTTAGCACTAATCTGTTCTACCTTAGCAACAATACCATTAAAAACTGCTTGAACACTTTGTTCACCATCAACTACTGCTAAGTGTTTGCGTTCAGAATAATAATCCAATACTTTTGAAGTTTTCTCGTGAAAAAGATCTATCCTTTTTCTGATAGCTTTCAGCGTTTCATCTTCTCGATCAGCTTCTCTACCTGAAATTCTCCATAAAGCTTCTTTATCTGATACATCAATTAAAATTACAATCTCTTCACCCTGAGTAAATTTTTCAAAAGCTTTGGCTTGAGGAACGGTTCTAGGAAAACCATCCAAAATAAAACCCTTTTCATATTCAGGTTTTTTTAGATATTCAATCACTACTTCCAAGGCTTTGTCATCAGGAATTAAAAAACCAGCATTAATTGTTTCTTTAACCCAACGACCTAAAGCTGTTTTACTCTTTGCCATTTGTCTAAAAATATGTCCAGAAGATAAGTAGGGAATGTTATATTTTTCAGATAATAAATTACCCTGAGTAGACTTACCCGCTCCCTGAATACCAATTAAAACTAATTTCATAATACCTTTCGGCTATAAATTACTAACTTAATTTTGTATAACGATCGTAATTTTCACTTAATAGTTGAGACTCAACCTGCTTAGCTGTTTCTAAAATTACAGAAACCACAATTAGCACACTTGTTCCTCCTACAGCTAAAGCCTGAATATTCGTCAACATCTGAGCTATTGTTGGTAGAACAGCAATTGAAGCTAAAAAAAGTGCTCCAGCAAAAGTGACTCTAGTCACTACAAATTCTAAATATTTACGAGTCGGCCCTCCAGGTCTAATTCCTGGTATAAAAGCTCCACTTTTCTTTAATTCTTCACTAATGTCTTCAGCGTTAAAGAAAATAATGGCACTAAAATAACTAAATACAAACACTAAAACAAAATAAGTAATTAAATACCAAATGCTAGTTGGAGAAAAAATAATGTTCAAACGTTCACCCAAATTAATAAGAAATTCTCGACCACTAAGAGTCAAAACACGACCTAGGAAAGGTGGCAACATCATTAAAGAGACCGCAAAAATAATAGGCATTACTCCGGCCACATTGACTTTGATTGGCAAGTGACTACTTTGTCCTCCAACTTGTCTGCCCCCTTGAATACGCTTAGCGTATTGGATATTAACTTTACGCACAGCCTCATTAAAAAACACCACTAAAGCGATCACTGCTAAAGTTAAAGCTAAAATAACTAATATAACTGTTAATTGTCCGCTATCTCCAACCAAAAAAGATTGGCCAATACTGCTAGGAATCTGACTAACAATACCAACTAATAAAATCATTGAAATACCATTACCAATTCCATATTCAGAAATTAACTCGCCCAACCACATAATTAGCATCGAACCTCCAATTAAAGTTAAAATCACTATTGCCATGAAAGCAGGTTGAGTGTTAACTAATAAACCTTGGGAATTAAGTAAGGCCAAGGTGGCCACAGCCTGAACAGCTGCCACGGGAACAGAAATAATGCGCATATATTGATTGAGTTTAGCTTGACCAGCTTCTCCCTCTTTTTGCATTTCTTTGATCTTAGGAATTACCATGCCCAAAAGTTGCATAACAATAGAGGCTGTAATATAAGGATTAATACCTACTGCCACAATTGAAAATCTGGCTAAAGTTCCACCAGCAAATAAATTAAGAAAACTCAAAAATTGATTTGAAGCAAAAATTAATCGTAGACGTTCAACATCTACAACTGGAA
>CAYXJQ010000094.1:0-2587 GCA_964464985.1 uncultured Pseudomonadales bacterium
TTCAGTCCTTTGGAAAAATTATTGTTTGCCATGGTGCTTAGTATTTCTTTCCTAAGTTTAGGCTTTGTTTTGTTGGGCTATTTAGTTGGAACATTGGCTTATTATTTACTAATACCCTGTTTTATAATTGGAGCTTTTAGTCTGTGGCAGGAGCGCCAGCTTTTTAGTCAAATTTGGCTACAATTAAAAAAGCGATCCCTGCTGTGTTTTTTAATTTTACTGGCAATTACTTCTTTAAGTACTGGACTCTTTTTTAGTGGTAGTGTTCGCCAGGGTTATTTGCTACTTCAAGACACTTATGATAGTCCTTGGCACCTGAGTTTAATTAAGGAGAGTTTAAGAAATTTGCCGCCTCGTCATCCGTCAAATCCGAAAATTCTTTTAAACAATTATCACTATTTTTATGACGTTTTTTTAGCCAGCCTAGGCTTTCTTAGTAAGTTGCCGATTTTGAATCTTCATTATCAAGTGGGTCAATTATTAATGGCAACACTGTTGGTGTTGAGTACTGTTGTTTTTGGTCGGCGACTGAAACCAAATAAGGCTAGCGCTCTTTTAGTTTTTTTCACTGTTTTTGTGGGAAATTTTGCTTATTTCATTCCATTTTTTTTGCCAAATCAAGCCTGGTCTGAGTCAAGCTTTTGGGTCAGTCAAACTTTTTCGATGATGGTTAATCCTCAGTTGGTTTTTTCTTTTGTGACCTTCTATTTAATATTGAC
This sequence comes from uncultured Pseudomonadales bacterium, assembly GCA_964464985.1. Classification (GTDB taxonomy): domain Bacteria; phylum Patescibacteriota; class Microgenomatia; order UBA1400; family PJMF01; genus JAAZKO01. The sequence goes on from CAYXJQ010000094.1 coordinate 720, forward strand.
GTTGTTAACAAAAGATTTTTATAAAAAACCGGCGCGCCACTATCTCATGATTGCTTTGATCTTACCCAGTATCGGTTTTAAGAGTTATGGCTGGATTTTAATGAGTTTACTATATGCAATGGACTTACTAATTAATTTTTTTAAAGAGAAAAAAATTCGCTACATTAGCTATGGATTAATTTATTTAGTTTTAGCTCTGCCTTTAATTTATTTAATAACCGGTTTTAAAAGTAATAGCTTTTTTTATCATCCATTGTGGTTTATTGACACCATGGTTGAGGCACCAGATAGATTAAATCATCTTAAGTGGCGCTTTCTTTTAGATCACTATTTATTAACAAAAAATTATCCAAGAATATTTATTTTGAGAGCTGTGCAAATTGTCATTTTCTATTTAGGTAATCTAGGGACAAGAGCTATCTTTTTACTGTTTTCTATTTGGCGCCTAATTAAAAGAAAAGCTTGGAAAAAACATCAGCCTCTTGCTGACTTGCTTTTTATTTTATTTTTGATTAGCTCAATTTTTCCACTCTTATTTTTGCAAAGAGGGACGGTCTGGAACGCCATCCAATTTTGGTACTATAGCTTAATTTTTGCCAATATTTTGGCAGTTTTAGTTTATTTAAAATTAAGTAAAAATTGGAAGAAATGGCAGCAGACAGTAGCTCTCATTTTATTAATTGCTTTAAGCGTTCCTAGTTATTTACATGCAAATTTTTATCGTTGGCAAAGTTTTAAAAAAATCCCAGAAAATCAAGTTCAGCTACTCACTAATTTACTAGCTGATGAAAAAATAATGATATGTCCTGATGGTAGTTGGTGGTATCGTCATTCAATTGTTAGCGCTCTGACACCAGCTGAGGTTTATTTGGCTGATTCTGGGCAAATTAACTTACTCAATCTTAGCTTGCAAGACTTTGAAGATTTTGAAGAATTATTTCTTAAAAAAGATTTGGCTAATTTAGAGAAACTGATCAGAGAAGAAGAAATCGACCATGTTTTATGCGCTGATGAAAATTTTTCCAGCTTTCTAGAAAAGCTTAATTGGCAAGAACAAGAGTTTAGTGACTGGAGCTTTTTTTCTGCAGAAGATACAGCCAAATAAAAAAGGCTGCCAATCCAAAGAGACTTAAATAATTAGCAATTAGGCGCAACTGACTTTCGCCAAACCATAACTCAACTTTATTTTCACCAGCAGATAAATTTATTTGAACATTACCCAAGCTTGGATTGGTGCCAACTTCAACGAGTTGATTATTCACTTTTGCTTGCCAGCCGGGAAAGTTAGCTAATTTAAAGTTGACTAGTTGATCTTCTTCTAAATCTAATGACCAAATCTGTCGGTGAATTTGCTTTTTTATTAATTCAGCGCCAATAAGTTCTACCTCGTCTTCTTCATTTTCTCGCCAAACAACTGTTGTTGGATAAGTTTCATTAAAATCTTGCAAAAGCGTTTGTTTAGCCATTTGGACTGGAATATAGTCGGGTAGAGTTTGGCTAATGTCACTAGCAATTAAGGAAGAATTATCAGTATAAAAATGGCTAGGGTTGTCAATTAGTTGCTCAGCTCTAAAATATCGAAAATTCATAAAACCCAAGATCACGAGAACTAAAATAATTATATAGCGAGCGATAGGTTTTTTGATTAAAAATAAACTAGCACTAAAACTCATGGCCAAAAAAAAGCTTGCCGGCCCAAACCAGCGCCAAGGAAATTGCAAATAAGAAAGAATGGGTAAGAGAGACCAAAGAAATTCACTTTTTTGCAAAACCAAAAATAGGCTGAGTGAGAAAATACCGGTCAAGATCAAAGTAGTTTTTAAATTTTTATTCTTTAAAAATTCTTTCAATTTTTGTTTTTTAATAGA
>CAYXJQ010000095.1:0-24626 GCA_964464985.1 uncultured Pseudomonadales bacterium
TAGTCAAATCATTTTACACCCTCAAACTTGGGTAGCATCTGGTCACGTCAACTCTTTTACCGACCCCTTGGTTGAAGACAAAGTAACTCACAAGCGTTATCGAGCTGACAGTCTAATCGAAGACTATTTTGCCAAAAATCCAGAAAAACAGGGAGAAGTTATTATCGCTAATCTATCAACAGCAGAACTAGATGATTTGATTAATAAACATCAAATTAAATCTCCTGATGGTAATCCTCTTACTGAAGCCCAAGACTTTAATATTTTGTTTGAAACTGCTATTGGTGTTTTAGCTGATAAAAAAAACCAAGTTTATTTGCGCGGAGAAACAGCTCAAGGTATTTTTTCTAATTTTAAACAAATTCTTAATAGCACTAGAAACAAATTACCTTTTGGTGTTGGTCAAATTGGTAAGAGTTTTCGCAACGAAATTACTACCGGACAATTTGTTTTTCGTACTTTAGAGTTTGAACAAGGTGAGATTGAATATTTTTTTGACCCTGAAAAGGAAGATTGGCAGAAATTATTTAAGGACTGGCAGAATCAAATGTGGGACTTTGTTACAAAAGTCTTAGGTATTAGAGAAGAAAATCTACGTTGGCGTCGTCACACTGATAAAGAACGCAGTCACTATAGTCAAGAAACCTATGATTTAGAATATCGCTATCCTTTTGGCTGGAAAGAGCTCTGGGGCATTGCTTATCGAGGTGATTACGACCTCAAACAACAGCAAGAGTTTTCTAAACAATCGCTAGAATATATCGACCCGCAAACTAATAAAAAGTTTTTGCCTCACGTTATTGAGCCGGCAGCTGGTATTAATCGTTTATTTTTAATGCTGCTTTGTGACGCCTACAGAGAAGATTCAGACAAAGAGCGCGTCATTATGGCTTTTAAACCCAAATTGGCTCCTTATCAATTGGCCGTTTTTCCACTCTTAAAAAATAAAGAGGAATTGGTGAAAAAAGCTAGAGAAGTCTATGAACAATTGAGCCAGAAATTTAGAGCCACTTGGGACGAAAGAGGCAACATTGGTAAACGTTATTTATCTCAAGATGAGATTGGTACGCCTTTTTGTATTACTATTGATTTTGACACTCTTGAAGACAAAGCTGTTACGGTTCGTCATCGAGACAGTAGTCAACAAGAGCGAATCGCCATTACTGAACTTGATAATTATTTAAGCTCTATGCTAGCCTAAAACTATGACAAAAAAGAAAAAAACCATCATTGTTGTAAGTGTCCTAATCCTTTTAATTGCTATAGGAGCTTTCTTTTATTTAAGAGCTAATCGTAATCAAGGAAAAGAAACCGACACAGCAGTAAAAAAGAAAATATCAGCTAATTATAATCAAATTCCCGTTAGTGAAAGTCCCTTTATTCAATTAACTCCTACTACTGATGGCAGACACATCGTTTTAAACGTTATTGAACTAAAAAAAGCTGCTGACAGCCTAAATTATGAAATGGAATATCAAACTGGCTCTATGCTACAAGGTTTTCAGGGCTTTTTAGAATTGGATAATTTGCCTGTCAGCGATCGCAAACTATTTGGCTCTCAATCAGCTGGTGGTGCAATTACCTATCATGAAGACATTAAAGGTGGCACTCTCTTAGCAGAATTTATGGGAGCAGAAGATTATGCGCTTAAAAATAGTTGGCGCTACTTCACCAACAGTAATCGAGAAACTGAATTTAGTTCTCAAGATACCAAATTTACTATTAGCAACGACAGTTTAAGCGGCTATTCTTATTTAATCATTTTTAATACTCCAGGATATCCCGGAGAGCTTGAGTCCGAGCTTGCTAGCGACATCTATACTGTTAACGCAGAAAAAAGCTTAAAAACTCTTAGCTCTGAATTTGAGGTCAGCTTCAATACTAAAGAAGAAGGTGTTCAAATTATGGGCTTTGATGGAGAAGAGTGGCAAGAAATTGAAACTCAACTCAAAGATGGACTGGCCTCAGGCAGCGCCGCCTTCATGGAAGCCTATCTCTTGGTTAAATAATTTTTCTGACTTATTGTTCTTGTATTCTCAGTTTACTGGGTTTTTTGTGATATTTTTTATCTTTTAAAAAGCTTTTCACCTACATCTAATAATTTATGAACAAATTACTATTTACAAGTTTGTTTTTCTTATATATAGTTATATGTGGTAGGAATTGGTAAATAGGCTCATAATAATGTTAATTGGCAAGTATTATCATAACTTAGAGAGTAAAGGTCGCATATCTTTACCCAAAAAATTCCGCAGTAGCAGTAAATCTTGGATCGTTACCAGAGGTTTAGATGGTTGTTTATTCTTACTCAAAAAAGAAAACTTTCAATCAGAGCTAAGTAAAATTAATCAAGCCGGATTTAGTAAAAAAGCCAATCGAGATCTAGTCAGATTAATGACTAACGAAGCTAGTGAGATAATCCCTGACGACAATGGTCGAGTAAAACTGCCCAATTACTTGATCGAATTTGCCCAATTGAAAAAATCTGTCGTCATTGTTGGTAGTCTTAATCGTTTAGAAATATGGGATCAAGAAAACTACCATCTCTATCTTGATCAACTGGAAAAAAAGGCTGAGTCAATTGCTGAAAAGGCTTATGTCATCGAATAAACAACATCAACCAGTTTTACTAAAAGAGAGCTTAGATTACTTAGCTGTTAAAGAAGGAGAACATTATCTCGATGCTACTTTCGGTCGAGGAGGACATAGTCGAGCAATTTTAAATAAAGGAGGCTTGGTAATTGCTCTAGATTTTGATCAAGAAGCTATTGAAAAAGCTCGTGAAAGTTTTAAACAAGAAATAGCCCAAAAAAAACTAATTCTCATCCAAGAAAACTTTAAGGAACTAGATTCAGTTTTAGAAAACTTACAAAAAACCGAAAATATAGAATTAGCTGGAATCCTCTTTGACTTTGGTACCTCTAGTGAACAATTAACTTCGAGTGAGAGGGGGTTTAGTTTTAATGCAGATCCAAAAGCTATTTTAGACATGAGAATGAATCAAGATTTGGGCGTAAAAGCCGGAGACTTACTCATAGTTTTAAGCGAAAAACAGTTGGCTAATTTACTTTTTGAATTTGGTGGAGAAAGACAATCCAGACAAATAGCCAAAGCAGTTGCTCAAGTTAAAAAGACAGCCCCCAATAGCTTACAGCGTGTTGGCACATTATTGAAAATAGTTGAACGAGTTAAGGGTACTAAAGCCGGAAAACTCCATCCAGCTACCAAAACTTTTCAAGCTTTGCGTATTGCTGTTAATGATGAATTAAATAACATTCAACAAGCTTTGCCTGCTGCTTTCAATGCCTTACAGATTAGCTCTGCTATGGACAAAAGATTAGTTTGTATTTCTTTTCATGAAGGAGAGGATAGACTGGTCAAGAAATTTTTTAGAGAACAAGCTAATCAAAATTTAGCCAAATTATTAACTAAAAAAGCCATTGTTCCAGACAATGAAGAGTTAAAAATAAATCCAAGAGCTCGCAGCGCTAAGTTGAGAGCCTTAGTTGTATAAAAAAGGAAAAAATAATGAAAAAAAAGCTCAAAAATTATTACAGAATTCTTTTCTTAGTAGTTTTCTTGCAATTAATCAGCACCGCTTACACTCTTAGTCAAAATATTGCTTATGGCCAACATATAGAAATTCTCAAACAAAAACAAGAAGAATTACTTTCTAGAGAAAGCGAATTAGATCAAGCTATTGCTCAAGAAATTTCTATTCAACAACTAGAAAACTATCAGGATTTTAAAGACATAAAAAATCTGCTAGTAGTTAAAAGCAAAGCAAGCGCTGTGGCTTTGCGTTGAGTTAATCATGGCTGAAGAACTAAACTACTCCAGAAGAAAGTTTTTTTTAGCCTTTATTTCTCTGACCATCATTCTCATCATCATTCGTTTGTTTTATTGGCAAGTACTACGTGGGCAAGAATTAAAAAACCTCAGCGAACTACAAACTATCCGCAGCAGAACTCAAGAAGGACTACGCGGCCAGATTTTAACTAGTGACGGTTATCTCTTAATTGGTAATCAAGAGGTCTATGATTTAAAACTTGATCGAAAGAATTTCACTGGCGACGTCGAAAAAATCAGCCAACAATTGGCCGAGATTATTACTCAAGAAAATTGGCAATTTCAGGATGCTTCAGATAGTGCTAGCAAACTATTAGTCCAACAACAAATTGAAAGCAACCTAATTGCTAAATTTAGCAGTCAAGCAAACTGGCCTAAACTAGCTGCCCAACTTAGTTCTCAAGCAAAAGAACAAATTCTTGCACTTAATAATCCATATTTAGCTTTTGACACTACTTTTACTCGTTTTTATCCAGAAGCTTCAATGGCTGCCCACTTAACTGGTTTTGTCGGTCGCAATGAAGAGGGTGGAGAAATCGGTCGTTATGGAATCGAAGGAGCTCTGGAAGACGAACTTAAACCAAGAAAGGAAAGGGGTTGGTTTCGCACTGATGCTTTGGGCGCGCTACTAACAGGATCCAACTATCAGCTTAAAAATTTGAATGGGCGTGATTTAACTCTTACCATTCGACGCGACATTCAACATATTGCCGAAACAAACCTAGCTTGGGGAATTAAACAATATGACGCTGATCGGGGAGAAATTATTATTCTTGATAGTCAAACTGGTAAAATTTTAGCTTTGGCAACTTGGCCAAATTATCAACAGTGGCAATATTTTAAATACCCAGCTGAAATCTTGAAAAATCCTAGTTTAACCAGGCTTTACGAACCAGGATCAACTTTTAAAGTTCTAACCGTAGCTAGTGCTATCGACGCTGGCTTAATTAATCCAGAAACTATTTGCACTAAATGCACTGGTCCCAGGCAATTTGGCTCATACACCATTAGAACTTGGAACGACCAATATCATCCTAATATTAATATCACAGAAGCACTAGAAAAATCAGATAATATCGCTATGATTTTTGTAGCTGAACTCTTGGGTCAAGAAAAATTCAGCGAATACTTAAAAAAATTTGGCATTGGTCAAAAATTTGATTTAGACTTACAAGATGATAGCAGTACTTATTTTCCTAAAAAAATTGGTCCTGTTGAATTAGCTACCATTAGTTTTGGTCAAGGTATTAATACTAATAGCCTACAACTAATTCAAGCCATCAATGTAATAGCCAATAAAGGCTTAAAACTGGAAACTAAAATTTTAGAAAAAGTTTATGATCACCAACTCGATCAGGAAATCGACATATCTCTTGAAAGTGGGGAAAGAGTTGTGAGTCAAGAAACAGCAGAATTAGTAACAAAAATGATGGTTTCTGCCGCTGCTCATGGAGAGGCTCAGTGGATAGCTTCTAAACGCTATACTGTTGCTGCTAAAACCGGCACTTCTCAAGTACCAGATCCTCAAGGTGGCTATAAAAGTGATGAAACTATTGCTAGTTTTATTGGTTTTGCTCCAGCAGATCACGCAAAATTTACCATGTTAGTTAAACTAGAGAACCCCAAAAGTAGTCCTTGGGCCGCTGAAACAGCAGCTCCTCTCTGGTACAAAACAGCAGATAAATTAATGTTGCTATTTAATATAGCTCCTGACTTGGAATAAAACAATTTTTTAAAACAATTAATCAAGCTATTTAATTAATACTCATCAATTTTTCTAAATCATCCTGGGTTTTTTCTGGTGAACCCTTGAGAGTAATTGTCACCTTGGTTTGTTTACGTGAACGCACCACTTTTAGAGTACTATTGTTTTTGAAATATTCTTGTAAGCGATTTTCCCATTTAGCTACTTGTTGTTCGTCTTGAGCTAAAGGTCGACCTCGACCATCGTCGGCTTTTTTGCTAGCTTTATTTTGACCAGCTTTTATCCGTCTGACTAATTCTTCAGTTCGTCTCACTGAAGCATTTTCTTTTAAAATCTGTTTATAGCATTCAATCATCAAAGATTGATCTTTCAAGCCAACTAAAGAACGAGCATGACCTTCAGTAATTTGTTCGCTCAACAAACCATCATTAATTGCGTCTGGTAATTCCAATAACCTCATGGTGTTACTAATATAAGAAGAAGATTTGCCAATTCTCTCAGCCAATTCATTAATAGCTAAACCAAATTCTCTATTTAAACGAGCAAAAGACTGAGCTCTTTCAATGGGGTTTAGGTCTGTGCGTTGCACATTTTCCACAATTGCCATTTCTAACATCCCTTGAGGACTGGTCTTTTTCACGTAAACTGGCAACTCTTCAATTCCCAAAACTTTGGCTGCCCGCCAACGTCTTTCTCCAGCAATAATTTGGTAACCAGCCGGAGTTTCTGCCACTACCAAGGGTTCTAAAATACCGTGAATACGAATTGATTCAACTAAGTCAGCGAGATCTTCTTTTTTAACTTTATCTCGTGGTTGAAAAGGATTGGGTTGGAGATGATTTGAAGGGAGTTTTTGAATATCTGTCATACTCTATATATAACACAATAGATCAATTTTGCCTAGAGTTTTTTCACAGTTTTCACAAAAAAACACTATTGAAAATATTTTACAGAAAAAAATGAGAATTTTTTTAGTTTTTATCCAAAACTCTGACCACTGTTTTACCCCAACGTTTGGTAAAATCTACGATTCCGTCAATCATGGCAAAAACCGTATAGTCTTTACCCATCTTTGTTCCTTGACCGGCCTTATACTTAGCCCCTTTTTGTCGCAGGATAATCTGACCAACTTTAATGCTCTCTCCACCAAATTTTTTCAAACCAAAACGTCGCCCATGTCGTGAGCCTTGTGAATGTTGTGTAACGCTACCTGAACCTTTAACGTGTGCCATATATCCTTTGTTTTAATTAAAAGTAAAAAAATAAACTTCTCGTTGCACTCTCGCTCCAGTTCTTGCATAGAGCAGAGGTGAAACGAAAGGATTGTAGCCTTTTGCGGCTAATTTGTCAATTAAATGATCGAGAGCATAGACCTTTTTTTTGCCCACAACTTTAGGAAAAATCATAAGTACTTTGGCGCCTGGGTTGAGAATCTTGCTAAAACTATTAAAAGCTCCTAAATACATTTTTTCCAAACCTTTAAAAATATTTGCTAGTTCTGCATCTTTAGGTGTTTGTCTACCCAAAAAGGGTTCAGTGATTAAGAGATCTATCTTATTATTGCCCAGTTGCTCCGCTGAAAGCTGACCAACATCACTAATAAAGATTTGTTTACTAAAATCTTGTGCAGGCAGCTGATATTCATCGGCAAACCACTGAAGATTTTCTCTAGTTCCCCAAACAGATTCTTCATCCAAATCAGAACCATAAACTTGACAAGCAAAGCCCAAAGCTTCAATTAGAACCGTTCCTGTTCCACAAAAAGGATCAAAAACCTTTATTTCACCAGTGGAATGTTTGAGATTATCTGCCAAGCACTGTCCTAGACCAATATTGACCAGCATTCTAGCTACTTTTGGAGGTAACATGCCTTTTTTACGATTAAAATATGGTTTTGCTCGATCTCTCTTAGTCCAATCATCAATATCTTGAACTCCTAACAAGGTGCTTAAAAAGATGCCTTCTTGAGCGTGGTAAAGAAATATTTCTTGAGCTGATTCTTGATGAAGACTAAAAGCACTGCCATCAAGCGTACCTTTAAAATATCGTGAACGATAACCTCTTTGCTTTAACAAATCTTTAATCTGAGCGTGGTTGATTGATTTTTGTCCCTTACCCTTTTGATAAATGCTAAAGTGAGGTTGTTGACTTTTCTCTAGCAAACAATCAACGATAGCTGTTTTAATCTGATTTAAGTCGCTACTGAAATCTAAAGTTTTTTCTACTTGAAAAATTTTGACTAAACCGCCCAATTTTTCAAAAAAATTATTGCTCTCTAATTGTTTTTGATCCATTTCGACTAAAGCTAAGCGTCCAGCCAACTCACCACCAGCAAAAACATTAAGTTTTAAATCTGGATAAACAGTAGTAAACTCCAAATGAGAAAGTTGGGGAGTATTCCCAAACAAAAATAAAAATTTGGACATAAATCCTAAACAATACTGACAATTTTTAAGACACTTTGCAGTTGACGATGACCCATCACTTTTCGGTAACGAGATTTAGCCTTATATTTAGCAACTCGAATTTTTTTACCTTTGCCATTGCTTAAGACCTCACAATTAACTTTGACATCTTTAACAATAGGTTGGCCAATTTTCCTCTTATCACCATCAACCAATAATAAAACGTCGGTGAGGGCAAATTTATCACCTTCATTTTTATCTAATCGATCAACAGTAATTTGATCGCCTTCGCTTACTTGAAATTGTTTACCTTGTAGTTGAATTATTGCGTATTTCATAACGATTTGTGATTATAACATATCTTGAGCTTATTGAAAGATTGAGCTCGGAGCTTTTTCTCCTTCCAAGATAATGCTTTGTAAAAGGGCTAAGCTAAAAAATAAGGATAAGACACTGCTACCTCCATAAGACAAAAAGGGGAGAGTAATACCAGTAATCGGTAAAATAGCTAGATTCATCCCAATGTTGACAAAAATTTGCACTAGAAACATTGTAAAAATACTTAGGGCATAGAGTTGTTTGCCCCGATTTTCTTCAAAATAAACCAAGTAGATGATAAAAGCTAAAAGACTAAAATATAAAGCAAGAATTAACAAAGAACCAAAAAATCCCCATTCTTCAACAAAAGAAGCGAAAATAAAATCTGTTTGTCTTTCTGGTAAGAATTTTAAATGAGATTGGGTTCCTTGGCCAAGTCCTTGACCCCACAGTTGACCAGCCCCGATAGCTATCACTGATTGACGAGCATTGTAAGCAGCACTACTTTCCTGACGAAAATCACTGCTCAGGCTTCTTTCTGGACTAATAAAAAGCAAGAAACTAGTCAATCGAGATTTTTGATAATCGGCCAAAACAAAAAACCAAGCAATCACGACTATCAAAATACTTAAAGAGAAAAAGATAACTACCCTTTGCCAACCCAAATGATTAAAAAACAGAAAAACTAATAAAGCTGCAAAATAAACCATAGCTGTTCCAAAATCTGGCTGCAAATTGATTAGTATTCCTGGTAACAATATTATGCCCAAGATCTTAATTAGTTGACGCCAAGTTAAAATTTTGCTAATGCTTTTTTGACTTTGATTTTTAAAGCTAGCAGATAAAAACAGGGCAGTAATTGGAACAGCCAACTGAGATGGTTGAAAACGCAAACCAAAAGGTAATTCACCCCAAGCCACTATACCTCTGGTTGCTCTACCCCAGATTAAGAGAGCTAATAAAACTAAATTTAAGCCCCAATATAGGTAAGGACTAAATTTCCACCAATAAGCAAAAGAAATTCGTCCAAACAAAAAAAATAGAAGAAAACCCAATAAATAGGCTATTAATTGAATATTCAATAAATTAGGAACAATACTTTTAAGAGTCACTAAAGCTACAACCATCAATAAAAATAACAAACTAGCTAAAAAATATTTTCGCACTCTTTCAGACTAAAACAAAGTCAACTATTTTTCAATTGTCACTAATTTTTAAGACCCTCAATTTGAGCTCTAATGAGCTGAGTGTTAGTCTTTTCCTCAATCATCTTAGTGAACTGATTTGGCCAAGTTTTTAAATATACTGGCACCTCTTGATTCACTTCTAAACCAGCATCTTTGCGCCAGTTTTGAATCCGGCGAATAACTTTACGTGCTTCTCCCTCAGCAACTAAATCTTCTGTTAATTCGAGATCAAATTCAGCCTCAAAGTCTCCTGAAGCTTGACCCCAATTCACTTTTTTAACATTTAGTTCTTGTTTTATAATTGCCAACAATTCTTTTTCATCCCCAAAACTAGCCTTTTTATTAAAAATGACTGATGCTAGAGGCTGGCGTAAAGGAACCTGAGCCTTTTTACGTTGAGCATGACCCAATTCCACTAATTGACGTAATTCTTCCATTTGTTCTTCTAATTTGTCGTCGACCCAAAACTGAGGAAGTTTAGGATAGTTAGTTAAATGAATTGAGCTTGCTTTCTCAAGTAACTGTTGATGAACTAATTCGGTAAAGAAAGGCACAAATGGAGCAAAGAGTTGAGCAGAAGTATATAAAACACTAGCAAAAACTTGACTACTTTCTTGATTATCATTAGCTTTTAAACGATCTCTGGATAAGCGCAGATACCAAGTTGAAAAATCATTAATAAAGGGTGCTAATAAGCGACTAGCTCTCATTACATCAAATTTTTCTAAGTACTTAATTAACTGTTTTTGCAAATTAACTAAACGGGACAAAAGCCAACGATCCAAAACATTATCCAACTCTATTTTTTGACTTAAATCTAATAATCCAGCTTGCTTGTTAGCAAAAATTTTATAGAAAGCTAAAACATTCCACCAGATTAAAAAGACTCTTCTTCGTAAATCGCTAACATCTTTTTCATCAAAATTTAGCGTTTCTGCTTTAACAACAGCTGAAGACATTAAATAAAGTCGTAAACTGTCGGCTCCATATTGATCTAAGACTGCTTCTGGTTCTGGATAATTTTTTAGTCGCTTGCTCATTTTTTTACCATCGCTTGCCATAATCAAACCAGTACACATCACGTTTTCAAAAGCACTGCTGGGTGGCTTTTCTAAACTTGACTTAAACTTGTCATTACTCATAGTTAAAGCCGTAGCCAAAACATGCAAGGTATAAAACCAACCTCGAGTTTGATCTTGTCCCTCAGATATGAAATTTGCTGGAAAATTTTGTGAAAATAATTTTTGATTGCTGTGAGGATAATTAAATTGAGCATAAGGCATAGAACCAGATTCAAACCAACAATCCAATACTTCTGGCAAATGCTTATAGCTTTTACCATTTTTTTCAATTACCAACTCATCAACAAACTGCTTGTGTAAATTATTGATTTTTTGACCAGTCAACTCTTCTAGTTCAGCGCTGCTACCTACACAAATTAAATCACCATCTTCACTTTGCCAAAGGGGTAAAGGAGTACCCCAAAAGCGATTACGTGAAATTGCCCAATCTCTAGCATCTGCCAACCAATTACCAAATCGACCATCTTTAATGTGCTTTGGCTGCCAATTAATATCTTGATTATTTTTTAACAATTGATCTTTAAAAGCAGTCACCTCGACAAACCAAGAACTAGTGGCATAATTCAGTAGAGGTGTATCACAACGCCAGCAATGAGGATAACTATGGCTAAATTGTTTTTTAGCAAATAGCAAATTCTCTTTAGCTAGATAACGAATAATAGCTACATCTGTAGCTTGATGATCATTTTTAGCTTTGACCTCTAAACCCGCAAAGTCTTTTATCTCTGCAGTAAAACGACCATTCATATCAACATGCTGAATAAAAAGTTTATTTTTCACTGGGGTACTCATCCGTGAAAACTTTAATAGGCTTTCGCCTAACTGATAATCATCTTCACCAAATGCCGGAGCAACATGCACAATCCCAGTTCCTTCTTCTAAATTAACAAACTCTCCAGCCTGAACTGTAAACAGTTTTTCTCTAGCTTGGCTTGGTATAACTGAGTCTTCTTTTAATTGCTTAAAGTAAGGAAAAACTGGCTCATAATTCAAACCGACTAATTCTTGACCCTTAACTGTTTTTAAAATTTGGTATTTTTGATCGGCAAAAACCTCCTCAACGCGACTTTTTGCCAAATAATACTTTTCGTTTTTTTCTTTTAACTCAAGAAGAACATAGTCTAACTTTGGATTAACTGCTAAAAACATATTGCCTGGCAAAGTCCAAGCAGTAGTCGTCCAAGACAAGAAATAGGTTTTTTCTGCTTCGCCAAGAAGTTTGAATTTAGTTGTCACCGCTAAGTCTTTGATTTCTTGATAACCTTGAGTAACCTCAAAATTAGACAAGGGTGTACTGCAACGTGGACAAATATGCATGGCTTTGTGGCTCTGATAAATTAAACCCTTTTGGTAAAGTTCTTTAAAGACCCACCACACACTTTCCATATATTCTTTATCCATGGTTTTATAAGCGTTATTCATGTCTATAAAACGACCAATTCTTCTAATAGTTTTTTCCCAATCCCGAGCATAGGTTAAAACTCGTGCTTCACAAGCTTGATTAAAAGCATCAACTCCAAATTTTTCAATTTCCTGCTTGTCTGCTAAATCTAATTCTTTTTCCAGCAAATTCTCAATGGGTAAACCATGACAATCCCAACCCCAAACTCGCCTTACATATTTACCTCTCATAGTTTGGTAACGAGGTATTAAATCTTTAATAACCGATTGCATTAAATGACCGTAATGGGGTAGACCAGTAGCAAAAGGCGGGCCATCATAAAAAGAAAAGTTTTCTGCTCCTTCTCTTTTTTTTAATGATTGCTCAAAAATTTCTTCTTTTTCCCAAAATTGCAAAATTTCTTTTTCCAATTCAACCAAATCAGGTGTTTGTCGAAAGTCAATATTTTTTTTAGACATTTCTCCTTTTATTTTTAAAAAAACCTCACTAAAATCGTTCTTCAACGATTTTAATAAGGCTTGCTTTACAGCAAAGGTACCAGCCCTATTGCTACTCAATTTTGACTTTTACGCGGTCTACTCGGCCTGTTCTATTTTTATCCTAATTAATAACAGGATAATTTCTTCAAGCACCTCGCTAACTGATTATTAGCTCAAGCGGTTTTTATTAACAAGAACATTATAGCAGAAAATCAATGCTATTTTTGTCTTAAGAAAGCTGGCACTTCAAACTCACTAAATTCATCACTATTCTCTGCATCCTCTTTTTTGTCCGATTTATCTTCTTGCTTCTTTTTAGAATCTTTTTTTAGATTAAACAAAGCGCTACGAACAAAAGGATTGTTACTTTCAACTTTTTCCTCTTTTTTTGGTTTGCGATCAGCCATAGTTTGAGGCTGAGTATATCCCTCTGGGGCTCGATCGATTTTATCTTCCTCTGGAGACTCTTCTTCCGCACTCGTTAAGGTTGGAGCAGGAGTGTGAGTCATTTTTCTCTTAGATTCTCGACCATAAGCTCCAAATAAAGCTCGAGGACCAACACCACTATAATTATCGCTAAAGCCAGTGGCTATAACGCTAATTTTAATTTTTGCTCCCATATCTTCATCAATGGTAGCTCCAAAAATAATATCAGCATCAGGATCAGCGCTATCAGCAATAATGGCAGAAGCGTCTGAAACTTCGGTCATAGTCATATCTGGACCACCAGTAACATTATAAAGAATACCTTTAGCCCCAGATATAGAAACTTCCAATAGTGGGGAAGAGACTGCCATTCTGGCAGCCATAACTGCGCGATCTTCTCCAGAAGCTTCACCAATACCCATCAGTGCTGTTCCGGAATCAGTCATAATTGTTTTAACATCAGCAAAGTCAACGTTAATCATTCCAGCTATGGTAATGAGATCGGAAATACCTTTTACGCCCTGACCCAACACATTATCAGCTAAACGAAAAGCATCAATAAAGGTCATTTTTTTATCAACTACTTCTAGTAAGCGCTGGTTGGGAATAACAATTAAAGTATCAACTGTATCTGATAAATATTCGATGCCTTCTTCAGCAGTTTGCATTCTGCGTATACCCTCAAAGGCAAAAGGCTTGGTTACTACTGAAACAGTCAAAGCACCAACCTCTCTAGCAATTTCCGCGATCACTGGTGAGGCGCCAGTACCAGTACCGCCACCCATGCCAGCTGTAATAAAAACCATATCTGTATCAAAAAGTAATTCCTTAATTTTTTCTCTGCTTTCTTCAGCAGCAGTTCGACCCACTTCGGGATCGGCTCCAGCCCCCAAACCTCTAGTAAAATTAGTACCAATTTGTAATTTAGTTTCAGCTTTAGCAGTTAATAAAGCTTGAGCATCAGTATTGATGCCAATAAATTCCACGCCCTTAATTTCTTTTGAAAGAATCATGGAGTTGATAGCATTGTTACCGCCGCCGCCAACGCCAATTACTTTAATTTTTGCAAAGGTTGTATTTGAAGGTTTAACTAGTCCCATAGGTTCTTATATAGCTATTATTTATATCAAACTATTACAATTAAACTAACTGATTTTAACACAAAAGTAAACTAGTAAACAGCTCTCTTATTAGAACTAATCATGGGAAAATTTTCTTAAACAAAGTTTTACCTTTTTCTGCGATCTGATTTAACAAACCCTCTGGTAAAATTTTCTTCAAAGAAAAGTCACCATGACTGACTTGACCAATGTTTCCTTGGCGCTTAGCATAGGCTAGTAAACCCAGCGCTACGACAAAATTGACTTGTTTGATATCTTCTGTTAAACCAAGAATATTGCTTGGCTTAGCTAATCTCACTGACATCTTAGTAGCGTAACGAGCTACATCAACTAAATTATAAGTTAGAGCTCCACCACCAGTTACCACCATGCCCGCTGGTAATTGATTGCCTTCTAGTAGACCAGCTTTCGCTAATTCTTCCAAAATTAAACTAAAGATTTCCTTAATCCTAGGCTCCATCACCACATCTGTGACAAATTTTCGTGAAATGGGATCACGATTATTAATCCCAACTTTTTCTGGATCAATTAAATCAAACTTTTTTTTGCGTTTAGTGAACTCAGCTTTAGATTCTCCGGGCAAAGGAACTAGTTTTAATTCTTCATCGCCACTAAGATACAGTTTCAATTTTTCTGCGTCCTCCAAAGAAATACGCAATCCTGAAGCGATATCTTGAGTAATATATTTAGCTCCAACTGGAATTACGGCTGAAAACTCCAAAACCCCTTCAACAAAAGCACAAATGCTGGTAGTTCCAGCTCCAATATCCACCAAAACCGCTCCTAGTTCTTTTTCAGTTTCTGTCAAAGCAGTTTCACTGGCAGATAAAGCACTAAAAACAAAAGCATCAACGTTTAAACCTAAGTCACCCATACATTTCTCAAAATTGCGCAAACTAGTTGATAAACCAGTAATAATATGCGTTTCTGATTCTAGACGAACACCCATCATTCCTACCGGGTCCTTGATTCCTTCTTGGGAATCGACTTTAAAATCTTTAGGAATAACATGGATAATCTCTCGCTCACTTGGTAAAGAAATAGCCCGCGCTGCCTCAACAACCCGCTCTACATCTAAAGAGGAAATTTCTTGATTGGGAGAGGCAACAGGCACCACACCTTTTGAATTTTTATAACGAATATAAATCCCAGAAACAGACAGAACAACATTTTTGACAGCTAAACCAGCCATCCTTTCTGCCGCATCTAGACTTTGTCCAACAGTAGTTAAGGCCTCTTCTAAATTAACAATTGTGCTGCGTCTAACACCTCGAGAGGGAACGACACTAAAACCCAATACTTCTAATTGATCTAGCTCATTCAGCTTTGCAATCAAAGTTACACACTTATCAGTTCCTAAATCAATAGCGCTAATAATATTTTCTTTACTCATATCAATCAATCTTTATCATACAGAATTTAACAATTACTGTCGAGAACAAAAAGCAGTTAAAGCTGATCTCTAATCACTGGCAAACGAAAGCGCATATCCAAAAAGTTCCGACCCTGAATGTCTAATAAAGCCTCCTCATCAAGTAAAATTGCGGATAATTTTTGTATTGTCTCTTCTGGATCAATCTCCTTATCTAGAATTACCAACCAAGATTTGCCTAAGTCTAATTCCAATAAATTATCTTTTTGCCAAATTAATCTTTTGGCTGGAATTTGATATTTATCAATGTTTTCTTGCAGACTTAAAAAAAACTGATGAAAAGTTAGTTGCAAATAACGATCATTTCTTTCTAATATTTGCTCTTCCCCTTGATAAAAAATTTCAAAAATCTGAGCTTGATGGTAGTCTTCTTTCAAATGATTGTTTTGATTCAAGATAAAACTTTTCTGTTCCCTGTTTTCATCAACTATTATGAGGCGATAATCCGGCGTTTTACTATCTAAATTTAGAGTTAGTGCTCGAGGTGGCGTTTTTCTTAAAGAAACTGGCCGATATATTTCCTGATACTCAGCTTTTTGTGTTAACTCTTGCCAAATAGAAGCTCCTTCAAAATCATAAAACAAAAGAGATTTTCCAAGAAAAGCTGTCTCTAGTTCCTGACAAACTGCCGCCAACTCTTGATTGTTAGAGTTTGGATGATGACAAGTAATTTTTCCAACCCTGAGTCCTAGCACCAACAACAGAGAAGTTATTAATATAACTAAAAAAAAGTACAAATAATTAAAAAGATTCTTATTTTTGATGGGCATCGACTAATAGTTGATAAATTTTTGGTTCTGCTTGTTGATAAAATTGACCCTGAGCAAGCTTTCGACGCATTTGTTGATGTTCTTTTTTCATTAATTCAACAGCGCTTAATAATTTTTTTGGACTCAAGTTTTTTTGATGAATAGTAATCGCTCCACCTGCTTTTTCCATCATTTGAGCATTAAGCGTTTGTTCATCATTGTAGGTGTTGGGTAAGGGTATTAAGATTGCTGGCAAAGGCACCAAGCACATTTCTAAAACGGTATTGGCTCCAGCTCTAGTAATAGCAAAATCAGCTTTCTGGTAAAGCCAAAACAGTTCTTCTTCTTCCATCCACTGACGAATAAAATATTTTTTCTGAAAATTAGCTGGAAGGGTAGATTTCATTTTAGCTAATTCTGCTGGGTAGTTTTTGAGCTTATTAGCTCGACCACATTGATGAATTACAGTAAAATCTTCTAATAATTCCTTTATCACCGATTTTAATAAATTATTGATAACAAAAGAGCCCTGATTACCGCCCATTATTAAAATAATTTTTTTATTAGAACCTGAAAGATAACTGGGTTTTTTAAGATCCTTTTGAAATAGCGACTGCCTAACTGGATTACCAGTTAAAAAACAATTATCTTTTTTTAAATATTGCTTGGTCTCGAGAAAAGATATCGCTACTTTATCTGCTAAATTGGCAATAAATTGATTGGCTTTACCCATAGCAATGGTTTGCTCGTGAGTGACCACAGGGATTTTTAAACTTTTGGCTGCCAAAACAAAAGGTACTGCCAGATAAGAACCAAAAGAAAGTAAAATTTCTACTTTCTCTGTTCGCAAAATATTTTTAGCTCTCTTAACGGTTTTGGGGAACATAAACAGAGATAAAAAGAAATCAAAGACTGATCGATTAACAAATTTAACTGCTTCAAAAGGAACAAACTTAATCCCTCGTTTTTTAATTTCACTGGCCTCAACTGCTTTTTGCTTAAGTTTTTCTTGACTAAATAAACGACCCACAAAAACTATTTCATCAGCTGCGTGTTTAGCTTGAATATAATCAATCATGGCTAGAGCTGGAGTTAAATGAGCTCCAGTCATCAAAATTTTCATAAATTTATCTTAACATTTTGCTAGTACTTTTACTAATATTTAGCAATATAGCGCTGACAAAAAAGACACTCAAAAGCGCAGAACCTCCTTGAGAAAAAAAAGGCAAGGGCATGCCGCTAAGTGGTAACAGTGCCACCACCGCTCCCAAATTAAATAGTAGTTGGGCAGCTATCCAAGATAAAATTCCATAAAATAATAAATATTGATATTTATTAAGCTTTTTGACTTCAATCATTCGTTCGGCAAAAAAGAAATAGGCAGCAAACATTAACATAATAATAAAAGATCCAATAAATCCAACCTCTTCGGCAATTATAGCGAAAATTGAATCACTACTAGCTTCTGGTACATAGGCATACTTTTGCTGAGAATTACCAATACCTCGACCAAACCAAGAACCACTGCCTAACGCCAATAAAACTTGATGGGTGTGATAAGCCTCAGCCTGCACATCTACATCGCTGCGGAAAAAACTTAATAAGCGCTCTCGTCGATAGGGTATTAATAAAATAGCAATTAAAGCAAAAGTAAAAAATCCAAAAACAACAAGCGCATAAGTTTTTAAATCTACTCCAGCTAAAAAATACATAACCATGGCGCTTAAAACCAAAACCAAAAGTGAACCAAAGTCAGGCTGCAATAGTAAAATTAAAGCTGGCCACATCAAAAAGAAGACAAAACTTAAAAAATTAGTTTTTTTTGCCAATAAATTAGCGTAAAAACTGATAAAAAAAAATTTAAAGATTTCTACTGGTTGAAAAGTATAGCCAAGAATACTAATCCAACGACTCGCTCCATTGAGAGTCAACCCAAGTCCCGGTATTAATGGTAAAGCCAACAAAATCAAGGCAAGAAAATAAAAGACTGTAGCCAACTTTTGAAAAATTCTCAAATTAAGAAAATAGGTGATACTGGCTAGAATTATTGATAAAACTAACCACTTGGCCTGCTGAGTGACGAAGTGATAGGGATGGTTAAATAATCTAACACTCTGAACAGTTGAAGCTTCAAATAAAAAAAACAAGCCAGTTAAAGACAAAACTAAAACTAGTACTAAAAAACTCCAATTTGCTTTTGACATTGTTTAAATAAAAGCCAACCACAGACCAAAAAGAGTTAGCATAATTTGTATTAACCAAGCTCGTTGAACAATTTTTGGTTCATCCCAACCACGCTCTTGCAGGGTAAGGTGTAGAGGTGCTGCTGGCAAAATTTTTCGCTTCAAATATTTTTTAGACAATAGCTGTAACAAAGAACTACTGATCTCTAAAACGAAAATAAAACCAATGATGAGTAGAGTAAAAACCTTGCCCAACAATAATCCAATAACAGCTAGAGTTGCTCCAAAAGCTAGGGAACCTACATCTCCCATAAATAAACGAGCTGGAAAAACATTGAAG
This sequence comes from uncultured Pseudomonadales bacterium, assembly GCA_964464985.1. GTDB lineage: Bacteria > Patescibacteriota > Microgenomatia > UBA1400 > PJMF01 > JAAZKO01. The sequence continues at coordinate 18,679 of CAYXJQ010000095.1, forward strand.
TAAAGCATAGAGATTAAGGAACCCAACCATAAAGCAATGAATATCGAAAGTGGTATATCTAAAATACTAGAAGACAAAATCCACAAACCAAACAAGCCGATCATTAATAAACCAGACGCTAAACCATCTAAACCATCAGTAATATTAACGGCATTGGTAAAAGCGATAATGACAAAACTAGCAAAAGGAATATATGCCCAACCTAACTCAAAAGTACCAACAAAAGGAACATGCAGAATAGAAATTCCCAACTGATAATAGAGCATTAAAGAAATAATCGAAGCCAAAATTAATTGTAAAATTAATTTTTGTCTCAACCTCAAGCCAAAAAACTTACTCTTTTCAAAAGAGAAAAGTTTTTTTAAATCATCATATAGACCCAAAATAGCAAAAGATAAAAAAGTAAAAAATAAAACATTGATCTCCACTTGGTTATTTTGGTGAATAGAAGTAATCTCTATCCCAAAATAATTCAGCAAAGGAATCATAAGGGCAAATAAAATTGAAACTAATAAAACAATCAATAAACCTCCACCAACAGGCACTCCTGCTTTTTTCCCGTGAAACTTATCGAAAATAGGTGTTCTCTTACCAAAAGCATCCTTGGTTTCTTGTTTGGCTCGACGAAATTTTAATTTGTAAAGCAAGTTAATAAAGGGCACAACTGCCATGCTAGTTAAAATAAAAGAAAACAATAAAATTCCTAAAAACAAAACAATTGATCCCATTTTATTTCCTTTCGATTACGGCACCCATAGAAATGAGTTTTTGTTCAATAGATTGATAACCACGCTCAATTTGCTCAATATTAGTCAATACAGTTTCACCTTTGGCTGCAATGGCTGCCAACATGATAGTTGCTCCAGCTCTTAAATCATGAACCTCAAATTTCCCAGCCTTAAAATCACAGGGACCAAAAATTTTAATAGCGTGATAATCTTCTGCTCGATTATCTGCCCAATTAAAATTATAAGTTTTTTCTGGGTGCTTCACTTCAGGATTAAAATATTCAATTTTAGCGCCCATCTCTCTAAGATGTTCCACATATTGAAAACGACTCTGCATAACAGTTTCATGGATAATGCTTTCACCATGACTGCGACAGAGCAAAGTGGCAAAGAGGGGTTGCCAATCAGTCATAAAGCCTGGATGAATCTCTGTTTCAATATCTGTGGCTCGCAATGCACCTTTATAATAAAAACGAATTCCGTAAGTACCTATTTCATAACCAGCTCCCACTTCGTCCAGTTTTTCTAAAAACGCAGTTAGGTCTTGATGTTGAGCATTTTCAACTACAATATCACCTCTAGTAATAATAGCTGCGCAAGCATAGCTTACTGCTTCATTGCGATCGGGCATTACTCGGTGAATAGCTCCATTCAAACGATCCACTCCTTCAATTTCAATTTTACGAAAAGAGCGGCGACGAATCTTAGCACCCATAGCGTTGAGAAAAGTTATTAAATCATCAATTTCGGGCTCTAGAGCTGCATTTTCCAACACTGTTTTTCCATCAGCTAAAGCCGCTGCCATAATCAAAGTTTCAGTACCAGTGTGAGTGTTTTTTTCAAACTTATAGTGACAGGCTTTTAATCTCTTTTTCGGACCATTAGTATTAATTTTTGCTACCAACATTTCATCATCTTGTGAAAACTTCACTCCCATTTTTTCTAAACCTTGCATGTGCCTATCCAAAGGACGTTTACCAATTTGATCACCACCGGGTAGGGGAACAGCAGCCTCACCGAACTTAGCTAATAATACTGGCAAAAACAAAGACGAAGCTCTAGATCGCTTACCATATTGACCATCCACCCGACTAAAACGAAAGTTTTGAGGATCAATAAATAAGGTGTGTTCTCCAGCACTATAAGCTCTGGCTCCCAATTCATTGATAATTTTCTTTACCATTTCCACATCTGCAATATTGGGTAAATTTAACAAACGACACTCACTACTCGCTAACAACGAAGCAATCATGAGTTTATAAGAAGCATTTTTAGCGCCACCTACTCTAACACTGCCATGTAGAGGAGTGTTGCCCTTGATAATGAAAGCAGATTTGGATTTGTCACTCATAATAAACTTTCTATTAATCTTTACCTAAATAAAAAACCTCTTCTTCTAATTCTACTTGAAATTTTTCTTTAACTGTTGAGCGAATTAAGGCAATTAATTTTTTTAAATCACTGGTCTTAGCAGCCACTTTTAACTGTTCAGTTAAATTAACTAAAAAAGCAGCGTGTTTGTTACTGACCACAATGGCTCCTCGTCTCTCTTCTTTTAATCCTGCCTGATCAATTAAAAAACCAGCCGGTATAAATTCTTGATTGGCAAATTGAGGAAATATTTTTTTTAAATATTCTGTGTTATGGGGATTGCGAAAAATACAACCAGAACTAGGATAGTTGAGGGGCTGAGTATTTAAACGCCTAATTTGTGCCTCCATAATTTTTTTCTCAATTTTGTTTGGATCATCTTTGTTCAAGGAAAATTCAGCAGACAGAATAACTAATTGACTATCTTCTTGAAAAATCGAATGTTCATAAGCAAGTTTACATTTTTCATGTGAAAATATTATTTCTTTATTGTTTTTCACATGAAAAACAATGACTTCTTTAATATAATCTCCAATTAAAAAATCTAAATAATGAGCATTGTTATAAATAGCTCCACCCAAAGTGCCTGGCACCCCGATAAAACCTTCTAAGCCCGTACCGCCCAGTTTAGCAACTTTCATCACTAATTGATTGGTCTTAATACCGGCCTCAGCCTGAAAAGTTACTCCTCGATCATCTTCTTGAATTAAAGAGAAAGTATCACAAGCCATTTGCAAAACCAAGCCCTTAATTCCAGAATCGGCAACCACCACGTTACTTAAACCACCAACCACAATCCAAGGAATTGATTGTTCGTCGCAAAAGACTAAGATTTTTTTTAATAAGTCAATTTCTTTCACTTTATAAAAAATCTCTGCGCAACCACCCAATCTAAAATAGGTTTTGTTGGCTAAGATTAAATCAAAAGACCAGTCTACTGCGGGAAATTGTTCTTTCAACAAACTTTGATTTTTTGTCATTAGCGCCTATTGTACTTGCTTTACTAGCAATTACTCAAGTTCAATATACAAAATCATTTAAAAATAAGGAAGAAGTAAAAACACTGATTAATTAAAAATTCATTGGATAGTCAGCTTTTTGAATTAAAGAAATCTCTTTGGGTGGCCAATAGCGCAAAAACACTCGTCCAACAATATCGTCTTTTGTAATTGCTCCCCAAGATCGAGAATCACTTGAGTGAGGTCGATTATCTCCAACTACGAAATATTCAGTTGATCCTAAATAAATTTCTTGATTAAGTGTTGCTCGACCGGCCAAAATTTCAAAATCTACAGGAATATAGGGTTCTGGTAATTTTTCTCCATTAACCCAAATGGCATTATCCTTAACAGCAATAGTATCTCCAGGTATAGCAATGATTCTTTTGATAAAATCACAACCAGTTCCTTCAGCACAACCTGCTGCTGGTGGAGCATGAAAAACCACTATTTCGCCTCGTAGTGGATCGCGCATTTTATAAGTAATCTTATCTGTCATCACGTGTTCACCATTTTGGAAGTTGGGTACCATTGACTGACCATTAACCTGATGAGGTTGCATCAAAAATAAATAAACTACCAAAAAAATTGATAAAGAGATAGCTATCGTTTCTATTAAATCTAGAAATCCGCTGCCAATTTTATGTAAAACTTTTGCCATAACTTTTTATTCTAACGCCGATAGTTACTAGCTGGCAAGCAGCAAAGATTACTTTATAATTAGATCATGGGCTATAAACACCATGCCGTTGCTGGTTTCTCTGTGCAAAGCTTGCAAAAAGTCTTTGTTTTTGCACTAAATTTTGGCAAAATTATTATTTTAGCCAGATTGCTTCAACCTAATGATTTTGGTCTTTTTTCTCTAGTGATGATTGCTATTGGCCTGACCGAAAGCTTCACTCAAACCGGCATTAATATCACTATTGTTCAATCTAAAAAAAGCATTGATTATTTTCTAGACACTGCTTGGGTGATTGCCATAGTTCGTGGTTTTTTCATTGCTTTAATTATGCTTTTACTGGGCTTTGTGATGAAAGATTTTTACCAAGAAGAGATTTTGTTCCCTCTAATTACCCTCGCTGCTCTCATTCCAATTATTAAGGGTTTTATAAACCCAGCCATTGCCAAATGGCAAAAAACTTTTCGTTTTGGTCGAGAAGGTTTTTATCATGCTCTGCATTTAGGCGCAGAAGTTTTAGTTCAAATTGTACTCGCTTATTTTTTACAATCTGTTTGGGCGCTGGTACTAGGGGTCATTTTTGCCGCTTTTTTTGAAGTTTTAATTTCCTTCATCATGAATCAAGAAAAACCCAAATTTCATTATCACTCAAAACGTGCTAAATACATTTTTTACAATGCCAAATCTTTAATGCTGGCCAGTTTCTTTTCCTATCTTAATGACAATGCTGACGATTTCGTAATCGGTAAATTACTTGGAGCTCACCAGCTAGGCATTTATCATAATTCCTATTCATTGAGCCATAAAGTTAATTATGAACTTTCGAAATCAGCTCATCATGGTCTAATGCCAGTTTTTGCTAAGTTACACAAAGAAAAACAAGAAACAAGGCTTGGTAGGGCTTTTAAAAAATCAATTTTAACAACGCTGTTGCTAGGTTTCACCTTTAGTTTACCACTGCTAATTTGGCCAGAATTTTTTGTTAATTTAATTTTAGGAGAACAGTGGCAAGAAGCTATTCAAATAGTTCCAGTTCTTGTATTGGCTGGCTTGGTTCACAGTTTATCTAATATCGTTTATGCTTTATTAATTAGTCAAAAAAAATATCTACCAATGAATCTCCATCTCTTTATTTCTTTAATTTTGATGGTGCTGGGCATTCTTCTCTTAACTCCTATTTATGGTTTGTTTGGCGCCTGTTTAGGCATTCTGCTGGCTAGATTAATCAGTCTACCTATTAGCTTACTGACTATTAAAAAGAACTAAATGTTAATTAAAGGTTTAAGCATTGTTATTCTCAATGATCGCCACGATCAAATTTTTCATGAAGCGCTATTGAGTGCAGCTATTGCTCAAGAATTAATTGTCTTTGAACAAGATATTAATAATGATTGGCCAAAGTTAGAAAAAAAACTAAAAAAAATTAATCCTCAATTAAAACTACGCCTAATCTTTAGAAAGTATCCTATTAAAGACTTCGCTGAGCTGCGCAACAAAGCTATTAAAATGGTGAAAACCCCTTGGTTAATGTTTCTAGATAGCGATGAAATTCTCAGTTCTAAAAACTTAGCACAATTGCCCAACTTGCTTGAAAAGAAAAAGGTTGCTGCTTACAGAATTAAAAGACTCGATTTTTTCCATGGTCAAAAACTCCGTTTTGGTGAGGCGGGCAACTGCCAGCCAATTCGTTTAGCCAGAAGTGATAGAATTAAATATCAACGCAGCATTCATGAAATACCCTTAATTGATGGTCGAGTAGAACAGAGTTTTTTACTTATTAAACATTTGGCCCATAAAAATCTGGAAGAGTTTTTAAAAGCAATTGATCGCTATGCCCAACTGGAAGCTATCTATCGTTTATCAAAAAAGCAAAAGCAGTCAAAATTAGCTTTGTGCCTGCAACTTTTTTTCTATCCTCCTGCTAAATTCTTAGTCAATTATCTGTTTAAATTGGGTTTTTTGGATGGTTTTGCTGGGCTAAGCTATGCTCTTGTGATGAGTTTTCACTCTTTACTAGTTAGAATTTATCTCTATGAAAAATATTTTATTAATTAGCTTTTTATTACTTTTTGCGGGAGGAGAGTTGGGGAGAATCAATCCCAATCAATACCTCACTATTTATTTGCATGATATTTTAGTCATTGCTTATTTATTTTTCAATTTAACTCAACT
>CAYXJQ010000096.1:0-3984 GCA_964464985.1 uncultured Pseudomonadales bacterium
TAAAAAATAAAAAATAATCAAAAAACCCCGCCAAGCGCGGGGTTTTTAGTCTAGATAAACTCAAGTATTCAGGCTAAAATAGGGCTTAGTTTATGAAAAGAAAAAATATAGAACAATCTCAACATTGGTTAGACCAACTTGTCTTAGAGATATTAGAGTGGCAAAAAAAAGAAAATATTAAAAAGTTACATGTTGATGATATGAAAACTCCATCGGGCAGAGTTCACACAGGGGCTCTTAGAGGCGTTTTGCTCCATGATTTTGTGACAAAAGCTCTTCAGGAGTATTTAGTAAAAAACAAAAAGACTACTGAAGCTCAGTCTGTGGTAAGCACCTATGTTTTCAATGATGTAGATCCTATGGACGGTTTACCTCAGTATTTAGAGGAAAAAATCTATTTAGAGCATATGGGTAAACCTCTATATACCATTCCAGCTCCCAAACTAAATCAATCTGGAATTAATCTAGAAAAAATTAGTGATGCAGAAAGAAAAGCCTTAGAAGAGTCTAAAAATTTTGCAGAATTTTATGCAATAGACTTTATCCAAGCTTTTCGTAAATTAGGTTGTGATCAAGAAATCATTTGGAGTCATGATTTGTATCAAAGTGGCCAAATGGATGAAGTAATTCGTTTATCGCTGGATAATGTTGAATTATTTAGAAAAATTTATAAAAAGGTAGCTGATTATAATTTGCCAGAAAATTGGTACCCCTTTCAAGTAATCTGCCCCGTTTGCGGTAAGATTGGCACTACTCTAGTGACTGATTGGGATGGTCAAGAAGTAACTTTTGAGTGTCAAAAAAACTTAGTGACTTGGGCAAAAGGTTGTGGTCACAGTGCTAAAATTAGTCCTTTTGGAGGTAATGGTAAATTGCTTTGGAAAGTAGATTGGCCAGCACATTGGAAAACAATGGGGGTTACTGTTGAGGGGGCTGGCAAGGATCATACTAGTGCTGGTGGTTCTAGAGATATGGCTAATGCTATTTGTCGACAGGTTTTTAAAACCCAAAAACCTTTTGATATTCCCTATGAGTGGATTTTAATTCGTGGCAGCAAGATGAGTTCAAGCAAAGGCGTGGGCACTTCTGCTCGTGAATTTACTGCTCTATTCCCAGATACTGTGGGGCGTTTCTTATTTATTAATAAACATTATGGTCAGGTGATTGATTTTGATCCAAGTACGATGGCTATTCCAGATTTGTTTGATGATTATGATCAAGCAGCTAAAATTTATTGGGGTCTAGAAGATGGAGATCAGCGCTTAGGAAGAGCTTTCGCTTTATCACAAATAGGAAAAATTCCTGAACCTCATTTTTTAGCTCGGTTTCGTGATTTAGCCATGTGGGTTCAATATCCTGAAAAAGATGTTTTTGAGGAAGCTGGCAAAATTAAAGGTGGTGAGTTGAGTGATTTGGAAAAACAGATTATCGAGGAACGCTTAAACTACGTTGAATTGTGGTTAGAAAAATACGCTTCAGAAGAATTTCAATGGCGAGCTAAAAAAGAAATGCCTGCTCGTGCTAAAGAACTAAGCAGTGAGCAAAGAAGTTTTCTACAAGAGTTAAATAAATTAATTGAAGAGCAAAACGATTGGCAGGCAGCAGATTTACAACAGGCAATTTTTGAGCTAGCCAAAGATAGTGTTGGCGCAAAACAGGGTTTTGGTGCCATTTACCTAGCTTTTTTAGGTAAAAAATCTGGTCCCAGAGCAGCTTGGTTTTTGTTAGACTTAGATCCAGAATTGCGCCTGCAAAGGATTAAAGAACTCGGCAATGAACAATAAGAAAATTGACAAAGCTTCTGCCTTAGAGTTAATGAAAAAACACATTTCTGACGAAATGTTGCGCAATCATAGCTTAATGGTGGCTGAAGCAATGGGAGCTTATGCCAAACAACTCAAGCAAGATGTTGAATTTTGGTATATTGCTGGTTTACTACATGATTTAGATTGGCAAAACCACCCAGAAGAACACCCTTTTAAAGCTGTTAATGATTGGTTAAAAGATTATCCCAAGGAACTTAAACAAGCAATTTTAGCTCATGCTCCAGGAATCACCAAAGTCCAGCCGGAGACACTAATTGAATGCTATCTTTTTGCTTGCGATGAAATTTGTGGTTTAATGAATGCAGTGGCTTTAATGAGGCCTAATCGTTTTGCTGATATGAAAGTTAAATCAGTTACAAAAAAAATAAAAGACAAGTCTTTTGCAGCTAATGTGAGTCGTGAAGATATTAAACAAGGATTCTTATTAATTAATAAAAGTCCAGCCGAGCACATTGAGTTTTTAATCAATGTCTTTAGGAACTGGTAGAAAGAAAAAATGACAGAAAAAATTCAAGTAAATACTGTGGAAGAAGCTCAAGCACTGTTGCGTAAAAATTCAAGCAAAGAGAAATTGGACGAGTTAGTTCAAATGGTTGATGAGCCATCACTACGCTTATTAGCGGCGATAGCTACAGGTTTATCTTGGACAGATAAAAACTCGGCTTTTACTAATTTTTCATTAACATATAAAAAATAACTTAATAATTAAAGCAAGGAATTATGCTTGACATCAATTTTATCCGTCAACATCCAGATCAAATTAAAGAGGCTTGTCTTAATAAACAATTAGACAGTTCAATAGTCGATCAATTATTGTCTGTTGATGAAGATAGATGTGCACTACAAGTCAAGGTTGACGATTGGCGCCAACAGAGCAATCAAAACGCTCAGGCTATCAAACAAGAGGTTGGACAAGGAAATAAGCCCAGCCAAGAATTGATCGACAAGGGCAAAGGAATTAAAGAAGAATTAAAAAATCTGGAGCCTCAGTTGAGTGAATTAGAGGATCGTTTTAATCAATTAATGTTGGCAATTCCCAATATTCCTACAAAAGATACACCCATTGGCGTTGATGAGAGTTTTAATAAAGTAGTTAGAGAAGAAGGTAAAGTTTCCGATTTTGATTTTCCAGTTTTAGACCACCAACAGTTAATGGAAAAAGCAAATTGGCTAGATACTAAACGAGCAGTGAAAATAGCTGGCTTTAGAGCGTTTTTCCTCAAGAATGAAGGTCTACGACTTGAAAGAGCACTTTTAAGTTATGCTCTCGATTCTATGATTGAGCATGGATTTGAAGTGATGTCGGTACCCACCTTAGTCAAACCAGAAACAATGCTTGGTACTGGATTTTTTCCTTGGGGGGAAGAAGATCACTATTATACTCAAGATGGGCAAATTTTAGCTGGCACAGCTGAAGTAGCTCTTACTTCTTATCATCAAAATGAATTACTCAGGGAAAAAGATTTACCAATTAAACTTTGTGGTATTTCACCCTGCTATCGTCGAGAAATTGGTACGCATGGCAAGGATACCAAGGGAATTATTCGAGTTCATCAGTTCAACAAGGTTGAGCAAGTAGTGTTAACAATTGCTGATGAGGAAGAGACTAGGGTTTGGCACGAGAAAATCTTAAGTTTTTCTGAAAAATTACTTCAAGATTTAGCTCTTCCCTATCGAGTCATGGCGATGTGCACTGGCGACATGGGAGCTGGTCAGCGCAAAAAATATGACATCGAAACCTGGTTTCCCAGTCAAAAAACCTATCGTGAAACTCACAGCGCCAGTTATTTTAACGATTTTCAAGCTCGACGACTAAATATTCGTTATCAAGCAAAAGATGGTAGTACGAAATATGTTTATACTTTAAATAACACAGTTGCTGCCTCACCTCGCCTATTAGCAGCCATTGTCGAAAACTATCAACAAAAAGATGCTACAATTGATATCCCAAAAGTTTTAAAAAAGTACTTTTAATTAGAAAGCTTGTCCAGAAAGATAAAAGTGCCAAAAGAGAATGTGATGGAAAAACCAGCTTTTAGAATCGCTTTGGTGAAATATGACTTAAGTGTAGGTGGTGAGGTTTACAAGGGATTGACAGAATCAGAGGTCAGAGTCAAATTAGCAGAAATTGATCCGGAAGGGAAATTGAAGGCAACTG
>CAYXJQ010000097.1:0-4050 GCA_964464985.1 uncultured Pseudomonadales bacterium
TTTATAATCTTTGCTATAATCATATGATTAAAATCGGGTCGGTAGCTCAGTTGGTTAGAGCATCTGCCTCTTAAGCAGAGTGTCGAGGGTTCGAGTCCCTCCCGACTCACTTTTTTCTTAATTTGTATTAGAATAATAGGTATATGAATATTATTTCTGGTTCCTCTAATTTTGATTTAGCTAACTCAGTGATTAAAAACCTCAATCAAATTGCTAATAAGAAAGTATCAAATTTAATTCCTATTGAAATTTCCAAATTTGCCAATGATGAAAAAAGAGTCTGGATAAAAAACAAAGAACTAGTGCGTGATCAAGAAGTTTGCTTAATTCAAAGTTTTAACACTCCGGTCGATGAACACATTATTGAAACCCTACTAATTGTTGATGCTCTCGAGCGCCTTGGCGCCCGAGGCGTGACACTAATTATTCCTTGGCTAGGTTATTCTCTTCAGGACAAAGTTTTTCGCCCCGGAGAGGCTATTGCCGCCAAGGTGGTGGCAGATATTATTTCTAACCATTTTGTAAAAAGAGTTTTTTTACTTGACCTACATAATTCTAGTATTCCTGGATTTTTCTCAGTACCTACTTACCACTTATTTGCTGACGATGTTTTTATCAAATATTTAAAAACAGAAATTGGTTTAAATCAAACTGTCGTGGCTAGTCCAGATTTTGGAGGCATTAAACGTGCTCGAATTTTTGCAGAAAAACTAGGATTAGAAATGGTTAATATTGACAAAAGTCGTGATTTAAAAACTGGTCAAGTCACGGCAAATGCTTTACATGGACCATCAATTAAAAATAAAAATATTATTGTTCTAGATGATGTCATTATTTCTGGAAGCACTGTTGTAGAAGGTGCCACTCTGCTAAAAAAACAAGGTGCAAAAAAAATTTATTTTTTAGCTAGTCATGGAGTTTTCTGTCAAGGTCTATCAATAATTGAAAAAAGTGCAATCGACCAAGTAATAGTCAGTAATTCTATTCATCAAACTCAACAAGAAAGCAAAAAATTAAAAGTGCTAGATATTAGTTCTATATTTGCACAAGAACTACTTAATAAATCTCCTTAAAACTGGTAAAAAAGAGCATTTCCCTTTAGAATAACTGTATTGTTTATGAAACTTTCTCAATTGGCCTTTTCCACTAGTAAAACTACACCCGCTGACGCCGACACTGTCAATCACCGACTCTTAGTTCAGGCTGGCTATATTCGACAACTGATGGCAGGCGTTTATACTTACACCCCACTTGGTCTTAGAGTACTGCGTAAAATTGAAAGTATTGTTCGCCAAGAAATGAATGTGCTGGGAGCTCAAGAAATACTTATGCCAGCTCTTCACCCTAAAGCCAATTGGTTAAAAACTGGAGGTTGGAACAACATTGATGTCTTATTTAAACTTAAGAGTCGTACCAACCGCGAATATGCACTTGGTCAAAGTCACGAAGAAATTGTAACTCCACTCGCCAAAGAGTTGATCAATTCATATAAAGATCTACCACTAGCTCTTTACCAAATTCAGTGGAAATATAGAGATGAACTGCGTTCTAAGTCTGGTATTTTGCGGGGTAGAGAATTCTACATGAAGGACATGTATAGTTTTCATAGTGATCAAAAAGATTTCGAAAAATTTTATCAAAAAACTAAGGAAGCTTACTTAAAAGTCTTTAAAAAATTATCTTTAACAGCTAAAGCTACAGAAGCCAGTGGTGGTGCTTTCAGTAATAAAATTTCTTATGAGTTCATGGTATTAACTGACGCCGGTGAAGATGACATTTTATATTGTGATGCTTGCAACTATTGTATTAATAGTGAAATTAGCCAGTTTAAAGTGGGCAGTCCTTGTCCAAAATGTGGAGTAGAGCTTAAAAAAGCGAAAGCTAGTGAGGTGGCCAATGTCTTTGATCTAGGAAAAAAATTTACCAAAGCTTTTAACCTGAAATATCTAGATGAAAACGGTCAACAACAACACCCAATTATGGGTTGTTATGGTATCGGCATCAGTCGAGCTATGGGAGTTATTGTTGAAAAACATCATGATCAAAAAGGTATTATCTGGCCTAAAAGTGTCGCTCCTTTTCCAGCACATTTAATTAGTCTTCAGGGAGGAGAAGAGTTAGCCAATAAGCTCTACCAAACTTTATTAAAAAATGGTGTAGAACTACTCTGGGATGATAGCCAACGCTCAGCTGGTAAAAAATTTGCCGACAGTGATTTAATTGGTTTACCAGTTCGATTAGTAATGTCAGAACGCAATAAAAATAAAATCGAGTGGCAAACAAGAAACAATCAACAAACCGAACTGATTGAATCAAAAGAGTTAATAAACCGTCTTAAGCTAGATAAATAGCTAAAACCAATCCTTTTTTGCAAAAATTGCAAGAAATAATCAGCCTATATTTAAAAAAATAATTAGTCTAGAAAAAAATTATAAGCCCAATGATCAATCTTTTTTTCTTATTTGAAAAACTGAAAAAAAATATATATTAGTGTTTATATATCGGTGAGGAAGACCCCCACTGAAATCTACCCCTAAGGCGATTTCGGTGGGTTCTTTTTTTGTCAGCTGTTATAATGATTTCATGTCCGAAAGAAAACTTTTAGTTACTCATCACGCCCCAGATTTAGACGCTATTGGCAGCATTTGGTTGTTTAAAAGATTTGACAGCGCTCGCTACGCTGATGCCAAAATTGCTTTTGTTGATCCAGGAGACACAATTAGTTTAGAAGACTGTGAAAAAAATTTTAATTGTCAACTTCACGAGGTAACTCACGTTGATACAGGACTGGGAGAATTTGATCATCATCAACCCGAAAAAGCGGGGAGAGATGTCTCGGCTAGCTCGCTAGTCTATGACTACATTTGTCAACGCTATCCAGATAAAAAAAACGACCAAGCTTTGGCTGCAGTAATTAAGCACATTACCGCTATTGATCATTTTAGCGAAATTTATTGGCCCGAAGCAAAAGAAGACCGTTTCATCTTTAGTCTTCACTCTCTGATTCATGGTCATGAGTTTGTCAATCTACACGACGATCAATCACAATTAAATTTTGGTCTCAAAGCTTTAGATTATGCTTATACCGCTATGACCCAGCGCTATAGTGCGCGTGAAACTATTGAGAGTAAAGGACAAGAGTTTACTATTAAAATAGGCAAATGCTTGGCTCTGGAAACTGGCAATGACGACACCATTAAATTAGCACAAATTCAGGGCTATCAATTAGTACTTCGTAAAGATCCAGAACAGGGCTTTATTCGCATTAAAGTTAGGCCAGATGCAAAAAATCCTGATGGCGAAGATTTTAATCTGAAAGAATTAGATGAAACTATTCGCGAACTAGACCCATCGGCTAACTGGTTTTATCATGCCAGCGGCAAAATGTTGCTCAATGGTAGCAACAATTGGCATCATAAAAAAGCCAGTAAACTCAGTCTTGAACAAGTTATTGACTTAATTAAAAAAATTTACAGTTAAGAAAATAAAAATTGTAGGGAATATAAAAATGAGCGAGTCAGTTTTTAGCAAAATTATACAAAGAAAATTACCAAGCACCATTCATTTTGAAGATGATGAGTTTATTGTTATATCCAGCAATGATCCAAAAGCGCCAATCCATCTACTCATAATTCCTAAACATCCTTATGCTAGTTTGGAAGAAGTTGAATTAAGTAATGAAAAAATTCATGGGCAACTACTACTTTTATGTCGACAAATGGCACAAAAAATGAAAATAGCAGATAATTATAAAATTCACATTAATGTAGGTAAAGAAGTTCAACAAGTTCAACACCTGCACATTCACTTACTAGGGGGTTGGAAGAACCTCCAAGAGATCAAAAAACTACTTTGAATCTTTCAGCAAATAACCATCACCTCTAACAGTTTTGATCAAATCCTTTCCAGACAAATATTTAATTTTTCTTCGTAAACTAGATATATGAGTAGCTATGCTATTGCCATAAATAACCTCTTCATTGTCCCAAACTAAATTAGCTAACAAAGCTTTTGATAACAATTGATTAGGTTTTTTAAAAAATAATTGTA
>CAYXJQ010000098.1:0-4522 GCA_964464985.1 uncultured Pseudomonadales bacterium
ACCTTTCCCTCACGGTACTCGTTCACTATCGGTCTTGTTTGATATTTAGCCTTGGAGTATGGTCACCCCAGATTCAGAAAAGAGTTTGCCGTCTCTTAACCTACTCAGGAACATCTTATGTCAGTTTTTGTTTTCGTATACGCGGCTTTCACGGTCTTTGGCCAATTATTCCACATTGTTCTACTAACAGTTACTGTCCAATATTAGAGTCCTACAACCCCAGAAAAATCTGGTTTGGGCTAATTCCTTTTCGCTCGTCGCTTACTCAGGAAATCTCATTCGTTTTCTTTTCCTATGCTTACTTAGATATTTCAGTTCAGCACGTACCCCCCTGAACAATAAATTGTTCAGGCCACCTTGTAAACAAGGCGGGGTTACCCCATTCGGACACCGCCGGATCATAGCTTTTTGGGAGCTACCCGACGACTTTCGCGCCCTACGCGTCCTTCTTCGGTCAAACAAGCCAAGGCATCCACCTTTTGCTTTAAGTTATAAATTACGAATCATTGAAGTCTTCATTTTATTTCTCGACTATTATTGAATAACAGTTGATAAAATTCTTCACATGTTAAAGAGCACTTATTGCTAGCCACTAATTAGTGACTACTTATTAGCCTCTAGAAGTTCCGCTAGGAAGTCATCCAAAGCCTAATAAGTAAACACCAATGTTAATTCAACTATAAGTGGTGGACCCTAAGGGGCTCGAACCCTTGACCTCCACATTGCAAATGTGGCGCTCTAGCCAACTGAGCTAAGGGCCCAATATTAAGCCGCTTTCAAAGATCATACACTTAGTTGACGGAGGGAATCCTCAAGGCTGAGCCTTTGATAACGGATTGTCGCGAAGAGAGTGTAATTATAAAATTAAAAAAAACAAAAAGCAAGAGTAAATTTACTTATAAAAGTTGAGCTCGATGACCAATTTCTTCTTCTAGTAATTCCTTATCTTTACCATATTTTAAACGTGACAGTTTTTTAACTAATTCTGCTAACTTAGGATTCATCTTAGCCTTTTGAGCCTTCATGTCCTTAATTAGCGACATGCTAAAAGCACTCACTGGTTGATTATCAACAATAGTCTTTACATAAGCATGATACTTTTCGACATTAGCTAAGTCCGTTTCGTTAAAAGTTGGAGCAAACTCGTGTTGTAAAAAATTGGCATCGGTCACACCAACTCTAAAAGCCACCATCGTACCCACGTTACCAAAAACTGCATTTTTAATGTCTTCCTCAATTTGTCCAATAAATTGATTGGCCACGATCAAATTCAGTCGATACTTACGAGCCTCAGAAAGAATAGAAGCAAAATCTTCAGTTGCAAAATTCTGAAATTCATCAACATAAAGAAAAAAGTCGCTACGCTTATCCATAGATACATCCTGTCGACTCATAGCTGCTGTTAGAATTTTTGGCACTAAAATTAAACCCAAGAACTTAGCATCTTCCTCACCAATCACTCCTTTGCTCAAATTACATAAAATAATTTTCTTTTCATCCATAGCTTTGCGAAAATCAAAAGAACTTTCACTTTGACCAATGATATTGCGCATCGTTTTATTAGTTACAAAACGACCAAATTTAGAAACAATATAGTCAAGTACTTCAGACTTATGAAAATCACTAGTGCTGGCTATTTGGTCAGTCCAATAACGCTTAACCATTGGATCTTTGATGAAAGGTAAATAATCTTCAACATATTTAGTGTCAGTTAAAATTCTAACCAATTCAATAAAGGTCGCTCCTGGCTTAGACATAATTGTCAGCATGCCGTTGCGAATAGCATGTTCAAACCTTGGTCCAACAATACCGGTCCGATGTGGGTCATAAAGCTTATACATTAAACCAATCACGGCACTAGCCATGAATTGTTGTTGTTCGTCATTATGCGCTTCCATAATATTCATGCCCAGTGGTCGCTCGGTATCTGCTGGATTAAAATAAATTACGTCTTCTGCTCTCTCTGGTGGCATTAGTTGTAAAAGATCTTCAACCAAATCACCGTGAGGATCAATTACAGCTACACCTTGTCCAGATTGAATATCTTGGAGAGCCATATCTTTAAGAAACTCTGACTTACCCGTACCAGTTTTACCAATTATGTAAGTATGGCGGCGGCGATCATCAAGAGACATATAAATACCACGCTCAGTACCTCGATATTTAGATTTACCAAGGTATAAACCCTTAGTAGGAATTTTGTTAGAAGCTGGTGCACTTTTAGCATTAAGCCAACGGATATGATGGGTCTCTACTGTTTTATTAGGAAAGTGCATTACTGTAGCTAACTCCTCAGTATTGAGAATCATTTTTTTACTAAAAAAAATAGAAAGATATCGATAAATGAAATCAATCATAAACAGATGTTTAAAGAAAATTCTGGCTCGCTTAAATTGATTGTGTGGAGAAGAAAATTGAGAAAAAGCTCCAATTAAATTATTAAGGTGAGCTTTGGCAGTTACATCATTATTAGCAGAGACCACCATCCTAATAGAAATACGAAAACCTGGCTTGCTAGTTTTGGTATTAATTGCTTCAACTTCTTTTGGATCATGAGTGTAACTAGCTGTATCTGGATCTGCTTCTTGTTTCTTTTGTTTTTGATTATGACGTTCACCTTTTTTCTGCCAACGTCGACCAGTAGGTTTCAACAAAATTTGTAAACTAGCCCCTTCGCCATCACTCATTTTTGAAAGAGCACTGGTAATTAAAGATAAGCCATCAGTAGCTAAATCTTTATAAGTTTTGATCGGGTAAAAATTGGCTTTTTCCAATTTGAGCTCACTAAAAGCTACCCGACCAGTATCATTAAAAATATTAACTTCATCAACTTCACTAATAGCAGCAGATGGATAAGCTCCATTAATCTGTTTTTCTACTAAGTCATGAATATTGCGAGGACAAGTCACATAAAATGCAATATCCTCTTTCATTCCAATAATTTCGAAACCAATTGTTTCCTCTGGTTCTAAAAAAGAGAGAAAGCCAACTTTTTTTAAAGAATAAAGACCAGCAAACATTTGTTCAGCTGCATCAATCTTAATTTCATTACTTTTTGGTAATTTAACTAATAAGGTAACAAATTTAAGAGCATATTTTTCTCGACGCCTATTTTTAATAAAAATACCTAAAACATATAACAAAAAAACAATAATACCCAACAAAATAAAAACTGTTAAAAGATTAACAATAAAAACATTGGCCTGTGATAATATTTGTTCTCCTTGCGGTGACATATTAGTTATCTTATTTTAGCAAGTTTTAAACGTCTGTGCTATTCTCGACTTCTTCTTTATATAGTACTGCGCCTGCAAAAATCTTCCTTATCTTGTCTGCCCATTCCGCAAGCCAACGTAAACTAAAATGGGTGTTTTTCTTTTTGGCAAGTTGTTGTTGAGTTTCAGTAATAGGCAACACTACCACTGGCTTAACTGTGCTTGATGGAGTCTGAGCCTGAGTTGCTAAGTCATTAATAGTAGCTTGCTGTTTTTTGATTGATTCCTGATTCTCTTTTTCTTTATCAAGTTCTTTAATTTCTGTCAATTCTTGACCAATTTCCGCTATTTCTGCAGACTCAGTATTTTTAGCTTTTTCAGTTGATTTCTGTTCAATAGCAGAATCTTGCTCTGCAGCTTCAATCTTTTGTTGCTGTTCTGCTTTTGCTAAAGATTCCGATGCAACTTGCTTTTCAACTAAAATACTTTGGTTTTTACTATCGAGTTCTTTTTGACGTGAAGCACGAACGGGAGTATTCGCTGATAAAGAATTTTTATTTTCTACTTCTCCAATAGCTTCCTCAAGTAAATCTAGAGCTTGTTTGCTTGATAACACCTCCATTTCTTTTTTATCTGTCTTTGATAAAGACTGCAGACTTAAAAGTTGCTTCAGCTTAGGATATTTGTTTAAATCAATGTTTTTCAGCAATGGAGTTGCAGCTCGATCGTTAGGCATGAGACTATCATACAAGTTTTTGCTCAGAGAAAAAAGAGAGAGTTGGGCAATTGCTATTTCTCACAATTAAGAATCTGAAAACCCATGAGCAGAAAACAAGATAAATTAAAATAAATTTTTATAAAACTTAGCTCCGACAAATTCTTCTTCAATAAAACCCGGCATCGTTTCAAGAACCATATCTGCATGTTGTGGCGATTGATAAACTGATAATTGATCGTCATCTTGCCTTAAAACTGGTTTAGTAGCTTGACGAGTACAAGCTAGCAAAACATGCCCATTAAGCCAACATATATCTATATCAAACTTCATGTCCTTCATCCAAAACTGTTGAATTTTAGATGAGGAAAATACAAAAAGCATGCCATCTATTTCTTGACCTTCTGTAGTTTGCAATTGAGCACGGTTGGATAAGCCTTTTTTTATTGATTTATCATCTCTAACAATCTCTACTAAGACACTCTGACTTCGAAAACTAAAAAGATTATTTTTTAAAACCAACTCGATCAGTTGACCTTCTCTTACAAAAAATGACCAAAAAAAGCGCTGGTAAAGAAAAAATAAAAAAATA
>CAYXJQ010000099.1:0-6433 GCA_964464985.1 uncultured Pseudomonadales bacterium
TTTTCTGGATCAAAATAAATTGGATTTTTATAGAATGAAAAATTGGCCGTATGTTCGATGTCTTGATCAACTGGCAAAATTGATAAATAACCAGTATTAGCTAAAAGACCATGTCCGTAAATTTTTTCTAAATTTTCAATTACTTTTTCACTGCGATTAGATTGAGAAAAAATATCTCTAACCTGATTTGGATTAACTTGATAAATCAAGTCTTTTGTTAATTTATTGCATCGATGAGCCAATAAATATTTGGCCTCTTTTTCTAAGAGTTTGGCTGTTTCTTCGTAAGTCATGGTTTATTTACTTTTTTTAGTTTTTTTAGAACTAGTTGCTTTTTTCTTTTCAATTTTTATAAATTCTGGACGAATCTCATATAGTAAGTAAAAACTAATCACAGTCGAAACAATTAAGCTAAAAAGGCCGCCCCAGCCCAAAATTAGTACAACTAAGCTTTCAACAAGGGATAAAATAGTCGATAAAAAGAGTAATAACCAACCCTCATACTCTTTGTTTTTTAATGGTTTATAAGCCATTAAATAGAGGGCGCCCATTAAAGCAGTGAAGATGCCAGAAACATAATAATAAGTTCGACTAATTTGGGCCCATTGCATTATCCAAGATTGAGCACGATTGAAAATAAATATATTTTGCAGTGCACTAATGATGGCAAAAATTCCACCGATTAATACCAAGAATGGTAAGATTTTAACAATAGTTTCAATCCATTTTTTGGGTAGGTGAGGTAGTTCTTTAAATAAAGGAACACCTTTGTCAGCCAAATCTTTAACATTTTTATTATAGAGAAGGGAAGATTTTTTTTGCATAATAAATCATTTTAACAAAAATTTTAAGTTTTTGACAGCGTTTGTTTTAAATTTCAGTTGATGTAGAGCAAAGTTTAAAGTTTGAAGATAAATAGAATTAATTTGCGCAAATTGAGTTTTTTTGTTATTCTTAATGACTTCTAAGAAAAAAATAAAAATAATTAATATATAATTAGGTTTGAAATGTCAAAAATAAAAAAATTCTTTAGCAAAAAAAATTGGAAGCTGCTAGTCATTATTGCTGTAGTAGTTTTTCTGGGAATAGTAATTTTATGGAATCGTCAAAAAAACCAAGAAACTCAGTTTCTTGAACATCAAGTAGAGAAACAAGATATCACTCAAAGCTTGGTTTTATCAGGGACTTTGGATGCAAAAGAGCGAGTTTATCTTAATTTTTTGGCCGGTGGCAAGTTGGTTTATTTAGGAGCAAAAGAGGGTGAGTGGGTGAAAAAGTGGCAAACTATTGCTAGTATTGATGCTCGAGATTTACAAAAAAATTTGGAAAAAAATCTTAATTTTTATGAAAACCGTCGTTTTGATTGGGATGCTCAAGTTGAAGAAGATAAGGATCAAGTTTTAACTGATGATGAAATTAGAGCGCGTAAACAAGATCAGAATCTCTTGGATAATACTGTTTTAGATGTTGAGTTGATTAGTGTTGCAACAACTAATAGAGTTATGACAGCCCCCTTTGCTGGGATATTATTAAGCATGCCAAGTCAGGTGACTGGCGTAACTCTTGCGCCAAGTGATGTTTTTGAATTGGTTAACCCTCAAACTTTACTAATCAGGGCAGAGCTTGATGAGATAGATCTTTCTTTAGTTAGCCTGGGTCAGGGTGCTAATTTAATTTTTGATGCTTATCCAGAAGAAACAATTAGAAGTGAGATAAATTTTATAGCTTTAAAAAGTACTATGGGAAGTACGGGTACAGTTTTTAAACTTGAGTTGCCAATGATAGGGGTTGAGGATTTAAGTAAATATCGTTTAGGAATGAATGCTGACGTGGAAATAGAATTGGCAAAAAAAACTGAAGTTTTAGCGATACCCTTAGAGGCTATCAGCTCTCAAGAAGGTCAAACAGTGGTTAAAGTTAAGAACCAGAGTCGTCAAGGATATGAGGAAAGAGTGGTGGAGTTGGGTTTAGAAAGTGATGAAATGGCAGAAATTAAGAGTGGTTTAACAGAAGGTGAAATCATTCTCATTGAAAATTAATTTAAATTATGGCCAAGACGAAAAAGCGACTTAATGCCATTTTAGAACTTAAACAAGTTTCTAAAATTTATACTTTAGGTAAACAAAAAATTCCAGCTTTAAATAAACTTTCTTTGAGTATTTGTGAAGGGGACTTTGTGGTGATTATGGGTCCTTCTGGATCTGGAAAATCAACTTTTTTGCAAGTAGCTAGCATGTTGTCTTATCCGACAAAAGGTGAGATCTTTTTAAAAAAGAAAAACGTTACCGATTACGATGAAATAGAAAGAGCGCGTCTGCGTAATCAAGAAATTGGTTTTATATTTCAACAATTTAATTTATTGGCAAAAACCTCAGCAGTGGAACAAGTAGCTTTGCCATTGGTTTATGCTGGAGCGTCTGAAACAGAGAGAAAGAAAAGAGCGACAGCAATGTTGGAAAAAGTTGGTTTAGGAGATCGCTTACTGAACAAACCCGGAGAGTTATCTGGAGGACAACAACAGCGAGTAGCAATTGCTAGAGCCTTAGTTAATAACCCCAGTATTGTTTTTGCTGATGAACCAACTGGAAATTTAGATTCAAAATCTGGAGGAGAAATTAAAAAGATTTTGGTTGATTTAAATAAAGAAGGAAAGACCATTATTTTAGTTACTCATGATGAAAATGTGGCTAAAATAGCTAAACGTGAAGTTTTTATTAAAGATGGTCAAGTTGTCAAAGACGTAAGATTGGACGGAAAAAAATGCTTTTAAATACTTTTAAAGTTGCCATCAGAGCCTTATTGATAAATAAAGGGCGGACTTTTTTAACCACATTGGGAATTATTATTGGAGTGGCCTCAGTAGTGATGCTAACTGGTTTGGGTAGTGGTTTACAGTCTTATGTAACTGAACAATTTGAAAGTTTAGGAGCTAATACAGTCTTTGTTTCAATCGGTCAGGTTTTTTCTGAAGATGGTGGTTTTAATAGAGGTGGGATGGATCAATTTTTATCAGGCAATAAATTCACTTTAAGAGATATCGAGCGAGTCAAGAGACTGAGAACTTATGTAGATGAAATTACCTATTATGCAACTGGAATTGATAAAGTTAAATTTTTAGAAAATGAAGCGAAGGTAACAATCTTAGGTACACTGGCCAATTATCCAAAAGTCATTACCATTGACATCGAAAATGGTCGTTTTTTTAGCGAAAGTGAAGAGCGATCTGGAGAAAAAGTGGTGGTACTCGGTCACAATGCAAAAGAAGAGTTGTTTGACAATTTAGATCCTGTGGGTAGAAAAGTTAGAATTGGTAATCAGCGCTTCACAGTTATTGGTGTAGCAGCTGAACAGGGTAGTAGTTTTGGTGGCCCTAGCTTTGATGATTATGTTTATGCCCCTTATGAATTAATTAGTAGGATTTACCAACAAAATGGTTTAACTGAGTTCTCAGTTAAAATAAAAGATAGCAGCCTAATTCCAGAAGCTATTAGTGCTATTGAAGATGAGCTAGAAAAAACTTTTGATGATGATGAGTTTAGTGTTTTTGATCAATCTCAATTACTCAGCACCATTAACAATATTTTATCAATGTTAACTATTGCTTTAGGAGGTATCGCTGCCATTTCTTTGTTAGTAGGTGGTATTGGTATTATGAACATCATGTTGGTTTCGGTTTCTGAAAGAACTAGGGAAATTGGACTTCGCAAAGCTTTAGGAGCCACACCTAATCAAATTTTGTTACAGTTTTTAATTGAAGCAGCTTTGCTTTCTGTTCTGGGAGGACTGATTGGTCTGCTTTTGGCAACTTTGGGCACTTTAGCTATTCAGTCTGTTTTTCCAGCTAAAATTACTTTATCAGCAGTGCTACTGGCTTTTGGGGTATCAACAGCAGTGGGATTAATTTTTGGGGTAGCTCCAGCCAAAAGGGCAGCTAATTTGTCACCAATTGAGGCGCTGAGGTCTGAATAGTTTTTTACTGTTGAATCATTTGACGATATTCATCGGCCATTGGTACTGAAAAATCATCTTTTATATCATCTAAGATCACTGACCACATTGGTAGGGTCTCAGGAAAGTCACCGTTTGCATGGCTGATGGTAAAAATATTTTGCTCGTTACTAAAGAGTTTTTGTTCATAAGATTTAGATATCTCATCTAAGTTTGCAAAAGTTGTTGGTTTATATATAGAGATTGTCCAAAGCATTGATTCATTGTCAGCACAAGCATAAGGATCTTGAGGTTCGTCAGTAAAACTAGCACCTTCGTCCAAAGTATAACAATAGCCATAAACCATGGTTTCTTCTTCACTGTCGGTAATGAGTTTGCGCTGTTTTATGTATCGGTAAGATGGATCATTTAGATAATAACTAAAAGATGCATTTTCTGACTCACTATTTGCTATAAAGATCTTACCTTCTTTTTCAGTTGTCGACTGATCTTTGTCTGTTTGTGATTCTACTGGTGGTTTTGAATCTTCATCACTAGTTGATTTTAGTGCGAGGCTGTCAATTACTACGATGGAGTTTTGTTGAGTAGTAATATTAAGTAATTGTGAATATGAATAAAATTTATAATCTGGACCTAGAATTTCAGCATCAATTTCTGCTTCTAAACTTGGTTCGGTGTCAAGCAATTGATTAATATCAGTAATGTTGGCTTGATCATAAAAACTACTTGGTTCTAGCTGAAGATAAACACCCTGGTTTTCTTCTATATCAAAGTTAAAGTGTTGTCTGGCTATAAATTTTCCATTTTGGAAAATAAAAATTTCGTCAAGATAAATATAGCGCCAATATTCTAGCTTTTCTCCGTTTTGAGTGGCGATTTTATAAGTTTGGGGTAAACCAAAATTAGCAATAACTCGCTCCTGATTTTCGCTATAAGCTGATTGTTTATTTTGATCTTTAAGAGCAAAGAAAATAATAGTTAATATACCTATTATTAAAATTAAGGTAATTAATAAAGATTTGAAAAATTTCTTTTTTGGTTTTTTATCAGGCATGACGGTGTCATCTAGTTTTTCTTCAGCCTGATTTGTTTCAAGCTGATCATTTTTTTCTTTAAGCTCAGGGCCTTGTTCTTTAGTCTGATTTTTCATTAGTAACTCCCTTCCATAGTTCTCCAGTGAAAGAAACTAAAATAACCGTTAATTTTTCTATTTTCTTCATCCACAGTACCATGAAAAGTAAAGCACTTACTCAAGACATCATCGTGCCAATTTCGTTTTTCTTTCCAATTATTTACGTACTGTTGAGGTGTAATAGACTTCATATCTGTGGAATGGCCAACCATGCTTCCAGTAATTGTTCCACTAAATTCTTTGCTTTGTGGATCAAAGACACCGTCTAGTTTAAAATCTATATTGGTGTCGTTTCCACCTATTAATGTAACCCCAACCATCTTTCCACTAACACTGTTATCTGGATTGATAGTAAGTGATATATCAACATTTGCAGTTTCTTTATGAGCGAAAGCATCCCATTGACGGATAAAAGTTATATAAGTATAACCATGCTTTCTCCAAGAATCATAATGACTGTCATCACCATCTGTTTTAGTCCAGGTAATTTTAATTTCTTGTCCATGGACATTTAGATCTTTTAAGAAATCTAAACCAACTCCCGACTTAGGATCGGAAGTTAAATCTTGAGTTTTGTTTGCTTGCTGAGAAGAGTCCGGCTTAGGCTGATTGGAGTCGTTATCAGCAATAGTTTGACTGTTGTCTGCTAAAACGGCTGTATCTGCTAGTTGCTGGGCTAAATCAGGATTTGCATCTATTAATTCTGCAATTTGATTATCTAGCTGGGTTGAATCAGTGTTTCTTGGCTTTTCATTTCCATACCAAGAATTAAGTTGTGCCATCTCTTTATCTAAACTTTTAGCCTTATTGGCTAATTGTCTGGCTTGTAGGATTAGAATTTGAATATCTAAATCATCTCCTGCTTGAGCAGCAGCATTCCAGTTTTCCATAGGAGCGTTACTTAATGTATCACTTAATGATTTATTGCCAATTACTTGATCAGCTGCAGTTTCACCTATGCCTACAGCATTGGTTACGACCTCTCCAAGTTTGCCCACTCCGCCAACTCCCGCCACCAAGCCTTTAGCTAAGCCAGCCACTTCATTTCTTAATGAACTAGTATAAGCTTGATTGTTTAATTCAGTCATTCTGTCGGCTACTTGTTGTAGCTTAGCTGCGCTAGTCATCATTTCTGCTTGATTTTCTGATGATGTTAGTGCTTTTTGTTGAAGCAGTTGCTGAGTTTCACGCATATTAGCAATCGAGTCATTAATCATGGCTTTATCATGAATAGTGCCTGCTACGTTGGCTCCCGTATTAACTAAGCAAAAATAGAGGCTGTAGTGGCGATTATGGCCAGTGCTCCTGAGATAACCATATAAATCCTTTTTTAATAAAAATAAAAAGATATTT
>CAYXJQ010000100.1:0-10403 GCA_964464985.1 uncultured Pseudomonadales bacterium
TCGTCAATCTTGGCTCCCCCGGTAGGAGTCGAACCTACAACCTTGAAGTTAACAGCTTCCTGCTCTGCCATTGAGCTACAGGGGATTTTAAACAAGCCATTGCTTGTTTAAATACAAGCAACAATAGAATTCTATCAAAAAGGAGCAAAAATACCAGTCAAAACAGCTATTGTCGCCTAACTTCAGCTACAATTGCCTTGTGATCACTGATTCCAGCCACCACCTTCACCTTACTAACCTTATAGTGTTTGCTAGTAAATAAAGGGTCAACTACTAGGCGAATGTCTTTTCCAGATTTATGAATATCTTTATCAATTGTGGTATTAATCTTACTTGGAATATTATCCTTATATATCTCTGCTAATTGATCATAAATCTTTTCTCCCCGCGGAGTATTAAGATCACCACAAAAAATAATTTCTGGATATTTAGCTAAAAAGGCTTTCAACTTAACAAAATTTTCTTTTTGCAAATCACTGACCTTGCCCTCTCCAGACCAGGTAAAGTGCGTACTGGCTAATTGAAAAACATCACCATCGATTTCAGTTTGACACGTTAGTAAACAACGATTCATTGAATTAGGATCTTGATAAGCAAAAAATTCAGGAATTTGATTGGCGTTACCATTATAATAATGTTTACGAGGTTTAGTTAGGTTTTTTGCAAATATACAAAGCCCCCATAAACCGTTAGCTGGCAAGTGTTCGTTTTCCTTAGTTACCTTAGCTTGTGAAACAAAACTATACTTATCCAAGCCTGTTTCTTGCATAATTTTTTGAATATCTTTGGCAAAAACTTCTTGTAAACACAAAACATCAGCTTTTTCTTTGATGAAAAATGGTAAGATTTTATCGTCAAGATGTTTATCACCCTCAATATTTAGACTAATTATTTTCATCAATATTTGCCTTTCTAAGCATTAAGTCTCTCTTTATTAGATTAAAAACAATATCTAGAGCCTGGGCACATAATTGTTGAACTCTTTCTCTAGTAAGATCACATGCTAGAGCTACACTCTTAAAGTCTCTCATTTCAAAACTGGCTTCTAAAACTTTTTTTACCAAACCTTGGGTTTTTTCTATGGCTTTATCAATTTCCTCATCACCTTGTAATCCCAAACCAAACATCTCACACCTTTGATTAATTAACCAACGAAAATATCCTTTGTTTAAATGGTATTTTTTTTCTGAATCAATCCGCTCCATAAAATTAATCCAAAAAATCTTGTAATTTTTTACGTCTACTGGGATGCTTGAGTTTGCGCAAAGCTTTGGCTTCAATTTGTCGAATTCGCTCTCTTGTCACCCCAAATTCTCGGCCCACTTCTTCCAAAGTCATAGTTCGATTACCAGCTAAGCCAAAACGCATTCTTAACACTTTAGCTTCGCGATCGGACAGAGCCTTAAGCACTTCTTCAACATTTTCAGTGAGCATTTGTTTGCTGGTTGAATCATAAGGAGAAGCTTGTTTATCATCAGCAATAAAATCACCAAGAGTACTGTCATCTTCACCATCACCCACTGGCATCTCCAGAGAGGTGGTATTTTGAGAAATCTTTAAAATCGCTCTTACTTTTTCTGGTTCAAGCTCCATTTTTTCACCAATTTCTTCTGGGGTTGGTTCTCTGCCCAAATCTTGCATTAATCGTCTTGAAGTACGCATTAACTTATTAATAGTTTCAACCATGTGCACCGGAATACGGATAGTTCGTGCTTGATCAGCAATGGAACGAGTAATGGCTTGACGAATCCACCAAGTGGCATAAGTAGAAAATTTAAAACCCTTAGTCCAGTCATATTTTTCTACAGCCCTAATTAAGCCTTTGTTACCCTCTTGAATTAAGTCTAAAAAGGTCATGCCACGACCAATATATTTTTTTGCAATTGACACCACCAGGCGCAAGTTGGCATCAATTAAATCTTTTTTTGCTTTAGGACTACCTGCCTCAACTTTTTGAGCTAGACGAATTTCTTCTTCTCGAGTTAGAAGAGGAATCCGGCCAATTTCTTTTAAATACATACGGACTGGATCAGAGACACCAACATTGCCTAAATTAGCCAATACGTCTAATTCTTGCTGCAATACATCTTCATCTTCTTCTAATTGATCTTCAGAAACTGACTCAAAAACATCAATGTTTTTCTTGAAAAGCTGATCATAAAAATCATCTAAAAGCTCAATATAAATTTCTGGTTCAACAAAGACATCTAAAATTTCATCTTGAGCTAAATAACCACGTTTTTTACCAGTTTTGATCAGAGTTTTAACATCTGATATTAAAGATTTTGGAGGCTTCTTGCTGTTTTTACTTGCTTCTACTTTAATAGCAGAATCGTTTTCAGTTGTTTTTTTATTTTTATTTGACTTAGATTCAACCTCAGCTTTAGTCTTTTTTAAACTAGCTTTACTTTTTTTAGATGGAGATTTACTTTTAGGAGTGGTTTTAGTTTTGCTTTTAGCCATAATTTTTACCCTAATTAAGGGGTCTTTAAAAATAAAAAAGATCACTGTCAAGTCCTTTTCTTTAGTATCTGCCTCTATACCAGAGAAAAGTTCAGTGCGTCAAGTATATAATTATACAAAAAAATACTAATTAAATCAAGAACAAAGCATTAAAAAAGTGGCCAATCACGGGTGTCAGTTAAAAAAATAGGCTTTTTTTTGCCTACTACCACCATGTATTCAAACATCGCTGCCTTACTACCATCTTCAGTTTTAATCGTCCAACCATTTTCTTCTACATAAATTTGATCATTTTTACTAGCTAAGGCTTGAGCTTCAATGCAAAGCACCATCCCTTCTTTTAAAACAGAGCCTGTTTTAGCTCTACCATGAGCAGGAACCTGTGGAACGTCGTGCATACCATGACCAATACCATGACCAACAAACTCCTTAACCACGCTAAAATTACTAGCCTCAACCAATTCTTGAATTTTGGCTCCAATATCTCCAGTACGTTTACCAACTAAAGCCAAGTTTGCACCAGCAATAATCGCTTTTCTAGCCACAGTCATGAGCCGCTGATCTTCTGGACTGGGAAAACCAATTGATTTAGTAAAACAATGATCAGTAAACCAAGAGCCATCGTTAATGCCAAAGTCTACCTTTACCAAATCTCCTTTTTTTAAAACCCGATCTTCAGGAATACCATGCACCACTGTGTCATTAACTGAAATACAAGTTGCCCAATGATACTTATTGTTTTTGGGACCAACACCTTTAAAACAAGGAACTACTCCTATTTTTTGACACTCTTGATCAGCCAAACGATCAATTTCTTTAGGTGTCACTCCTGCTTTTGTAGCATTAAATAGAGTTTTTAAAATTTTTGTCGATTTATCTGCGGCCTGTTGGTAGCGCTTTAATTCCTGCGGAGAACGAATGAGCATACTTTTATTGTAACACTAAGCAGTTAAAATTCACTTATAACTAGATTACAAACTTACCTTTACGATAAATGACTACACTTTGACCATTGGCTAAAAAAGCAGTAACAGTGCGATCAGTAGTTGAAATGATGTCAGTATGCTCGCTACTATTGTTAAAACCCCGAGCCGCCCAATCACGTTTTTTTAACTGACTTGGATCACCTCGATAACAATCCTGATAGGCCATGCCCACTGCCAAGTGCATATTACCAAAAGGACCACCGATGTTTTCATCAAAAAGAGTTTCAGCCATCACGTGAGTAATACGGGACATACGTTGATCTGTTAGAGAAAACTCACCAATTTTATCAGCATTTTTGCTCTTAAGCATTTCCAATAGCAAGCGCTCGCCAATTCTGGCTCGCGCTTTCACCACCCGTCCGCCTTTGATTTCTAGTTCAATATCTTTAATTAAGTTACCATAACGATAAAGAGCTTGATTAAAGCGTACCCAACCATCAATCTCTCGCCAGTTTGGAGAAGTAAAAATTTCAAAACTAGGAACATTGCGACCACCACCTCCACGCCACCAACGATCTTCTCCTATACCAATTTTTAAATTGACATCAGGACCAAGAACTTTAAGCGACATAATTTTTAAATCATTGAGTTTTTTCTTAATAGCAAATTGTAAAGACTGAATCTCCCTCCATTTCGTGGTTGGATCTTCTTCGTCCAAAAAACAAGCTTGGATAATTTGTTGCCAATAATCTTTAAAATTTAAACCAACTATTTTAGCCTTAGCCTCAGTTCCCCATAAAGCAGTTGTCCAAGTAAATTTTTTTGCATTTTCTTTCTCATTCAACCAATCACGGTAGGGTTTCTTACTGTTCCGAGCTCGCATGATTTTACTAGGATCAACCTCACTTAAAATTAAAGGATCTGGATCAGCGATAATACTAATTTGATGATCAATTAAGTTGGCTCGAGCTCGTAAAAACCTTCTGGGGAAAAACTCTAGTTGCTCTTGATTAGCTAAATTATAAAAATCTCGCTCAAAACCGGTGGGCATTAAATAAAGCATTGGGTGGGCGCCTGCTTTTAGCAAAGCATTTTGTAATTCTAAAGCCAAAGGCTTAGCCACATCTGGCACCATACATTGAACTACTTCTCCGGCGTGAACTCCTTTACCAGAATTCAGAGCAAAATTAACCAAAACTTGAGCATATTTTTTAAGTATTTTAGTCGGTGGACGATAAGCTGGAATATTTTTACTAGATTTTTCCATAAACTTTGACATTATAACTAAAACAAAACAATAATAAAGCCTTTTAAAAAATCATTTTAAAAATTAAAAATCCAAAAGCTCTAAAAACTGAAGTGAGCGAATTTCTGCCATCACTTCTTTGATCAATTGTTTAAGATCACCAATAGCCTCATCACTAATTACCATGCTACGACTAACAAATTTATCACCACCTTTTTCTGTGGGTTGAATAAAATCAAAAGCTGCTTCAGCTACTTTAATTTTATGACTTAATTGACGATCTAGCTGCATAAGTAATTTATAAAAAACTAGTTGTCGCTGATAAGCTCCCCGAATTGTTTCTGGTAAGCCCGCTTCTCGTTCAGACAAGTCTTTGAGGGCAGTTTTTGTCTTAACCAAAATATGATTTAGAGTTTCACTTTGACCAGTTTTATAATCAATCACTTTTACTAAGCCTTTATCTTGGTCAAGCCAATCTAGACGATCTATTTTACCAGTGAGACGAATGTCTCCCAGCATAATACGTCGACTCTGACCACCAAAGCTGCGCTCGACCGCTAAAACTTTTGGTTTTTCTTGAATAATGTGTTGATAATAAGCAGTCAATACCTCTTTACCATAAGTTTGGCGATCCAAAAAATCTGACTGGCTAAGAATTTCTTGACTGAGAGCTTGATTAAAATTTTCTAAAAAACTAGTTAAACTAGGATACTTTCCTTGTTGTTGGTAAAAGCGATAAAAACGCTCCAGCGCACTATGAACGGCCGTACCAAAACACAGTGGCACTCCTTTGGCTGCTGGTAATTTTAATAAGTTATTAACTACAAAAATCTGTGGATCTCGCAGATAATTATTAAGAGCTGTCACTGACAGAGCAAAATCTTTTACTAAATAAGCAAAAAATTCTTTCTCGCGAAGTGCACCACTACTTGTCTTTTGCTCAGTTAACAGAGCACTTAAATGAGCTTCAACATTTTTACTTAAATCAACAGTGCTTTTTTTAAGCTCCTGATCATCTAGTTCGCTTAAGAAAATGCTAGGCACCTTGTTGCTAACACTTGCATTTTTTTCAACTGTTTCTGGATAACTTAAATAAAGCTTTTTTTTAATTCTAGTTAAAACTACATAAAATAAACGTCGCTCATCTTCATTGCGTTCTTTACTAGACAAATCAGTGTGTTTTAAAATTCCATCAGGAAGCTTAAGTTTATTAATGTTTCTTAAATTACCCCACTTTCCATCAACAAAATTAAGCGCAAAAACATAATCCCACTCCATACCTTTAGCACCATGGGCTGTTGATAATTGCACTGCTTCTTCAATTGGCAAGGGATCTTGCAAACGAATACTGAGCTGATGTTCTCGATAGGTAGCAAAATATTCTAAAAATTTTGTCAGAGAAAGATTGTGTTCCCTAGCGGTCAAATCTTTAATTTGTTGAAATAAAGTATTAAGTTCCAATAAACCCTTAATTTTGTCTTCTTGTTTTTTTAAATAGGGCAAAAGATTAAAACCCTCAGCTCCTATCAGTTTTTCAAACCAAGCAGTCAGGGTTATATATTGACTGTGAGTCGCCAGTGAACTTAATTTAGCAAAAAAGTCTTGCAGTGTTGTCCAGTCACTATCACTAATTTCTTGACCAGACAAGTGTTTATTGACTGCTTTTAAGCCTTGGTTATAAAGCTGGTAAATAGAAACTTCTTCTCGCTTAATTCTACTTAATTGGCCAGCTACTCTAGCTAATTTCATTACCAATAATGGGTCTAAATCAACAAAAGGCAAAAGCATGACTTGGTAGAGATTATCTAATTCTAAACCGTGCTGAAGTTGATTTATAACTTCCATCAAAGCTAGGAGTTGCTTAATCAACTCACTTTTTAAAATATCGTCACCTTTGTGTAATTGGTAAGCAATTTGCCATTTATTTAAAATTTCGACTAATTCTTCAGACTCAGTATGAGTACGATACAAAATGGCAATTTCTTTAGCTGGTACACCTTTAGCTAACAGCTTTTTAACTTCTTCAGCGACATAAATTGCTTCTAAAGTGCTTGTGGAAGCAGCATGCCAAACTATCTTTTCTCCCTCACCCTTTGGTGAATGGAGCCTAGCTACTAGGTCTATTTGTACATTCTGAGCATCAAAGGTGGAGAGTTGATTATTTTTTATTAATTCAGTAGCACTATCATAAATATTTTGTGGGCAACGATAAGCAATACTGAGAGTAATCACCGTAGCAGTTGGATATTGTCTAGTAAAAGCTAAAACATTTTCTACTGAGGCTCCTTGAAAACGATAAATTGCCTGATTAGGATCACCCACCACAAACAAATCTGGTTCTAAACCTTGAGTGGGCCAATACGAGGCTAGCAAATTAAGAAGCTGAGTTTGACTGTTGTTGCTGTCTTGATATTCGTCAACTAAAAAATATTGAAGTTGTTCTTGTTGTTCTAGCAATAGTTCTGGATGTTTTTTAAAAGCATCAATGACAAAATTGATCATGTCGTCAAAATCATAACGATTGCTATTTAACAATTCTTCTTGATATTGTTTATATATTAATAACAGATCTTTGTTTTTGGCCAAATTCTTACTGGCTTTTTTAATTTGTGTCTGACTTTTAGTTTCTTCTTTTAAACGCTCTAGTTGTTGTTTTTCTGCTCGCAAAATTTCTTCAAAGTCCAAAACCGACACGCCTTCTCTTTTTAAATCAGAAATGGCACCAATAATATATTTTAAATAATAGTAGTGATCGTTGAGTGGTCTTAAATTTTTCGGTTTTAGCTTATCTATTAAATTTTCAAAAATTTGGTAACGCTCTAACTCCCCCAAGGTCTGACTATCACTTTTAAGTGGAAAATATTCTGGATGATCACTCATTACCTGACTACAGTAAGAGTGAAAAGTGTGAATTTGCAAATAGTAGGCTTCTTTGCCAACAATTTTCAGTAAGCGCTCTCGCATGTTTTTAGCCGCTACATCAGTAAAAGTTAAGGCTAAAATATTGTCTGGTTTAGCATCAGTTTTAAGTAAAATATTAGCAATACGCATTGCTAAAGTCTGAGTCTTACCCGTTCCTGGTCCAGCTATTACCAACAATGGCCCTTGACCAATGTGGTCGACAGCTTGTTTTTGTAAATCATTTAGTTTTTGATAGGCTAATTTAAAATTTGATTTAGCTCTAACTTTTTTATTTTTCATTATTTGATCGATAATTATCTAAAATATTTTTTACTTCTAGGGCACTATTGCTTTTTACCAATTGACT
Organism: uncultured Pseudomonadales bacterium; assembly: GCA_964464985.1. Taxonomy (GTDB): domain Bacteria; phylum Patescibacteriota; class Microgenomatia; order UBA1400; family PJMF01; genus JAAZKO01. The sequence continues at coordinate 7,904 of CAYXJQ010000100.1, forward strand.
GCGTAATTGAGCTGCACCTGGCACTGCTTTAATATACCATGCTAAATGTTTGCGCATACTAAAAAACTTGTCTCTACCTCTAGCTAGATTGTGTTTTTCAAAAATTTCGGCGTGTTCAATAGCTAAATTAAAAAAATTATTAGCTGTTTCTAATTTTTGACGCTCCGATTGGGGCAAAAAAACAAAGGGATTGCCAAAACTAGCCCGACCAATCATGATCCCATCTGCGCCTACCAATTTAGCTTTAATTAAAGCTTCTTCGTAATTTTTAACATCTCCATTGGCAAAATATTTAATAGGCAATTTAGCTTCTCTAATTGTCAAACCAGCTTCTGCTAGAGCTTGCCAATCAGCTTGACCACTATACCCTTGTTTTAAAGTTCGTCCGTGAAGAGTAATCGCATCTGGTTCGGTCTCCAATAGACATGGTAACCAATTTTTTAACTCATTTTTCTCAATACCCAAGCGAGTTTTAATTGAGACTGGCAATAGTTGCCGCTTTTGTTTTTTAATTTGCCAAAAACCTTTTTGCTCCTCAAGAGCCCTCAAAAGCTTGGTGTTAACATCTTTACAATCAGATAAATTTTTACCATTAACCCAGTCCTGCACGGCCCGTTTAGTTTCTCTAATAATTTCCTGAGCCAAATGAGGTTTAGCGATTAACGCTGCCCCCGAACCACTATGAGCTACAGTTTTTGCCGGACAACCCATATTTAAATCGATCCCAGAAAAACCTAATTCAGCTAACAACAAACTAATTAAATAAAAATATCTAGGGGTTTTACCAAAAATTTGAGCAATAATCGGCTGTTGAAACGAATCATAATCAAATTGATTAATTAATTTAGGTGCTGCTCCTCGGCATAAAGCTTCAACACTAACAAATTCAGTCCATAGCAAATCTGGAGAACCATGCTTTTTAACAATCGAGCGAAAAGCAAAATCAGTCACCCCATCCATTGGCGCCAGAGCTAAGAGTGGTTTTTTTATCACAACTTATTATAACTGGTAAAAAGCTAAAAACTGTTCAATTAATTTTTGATAACGTACAACGTTGCCGGCTTTTCCTAAAAGCAATTGCTCATACTGTAAGCTCAACAAATCATTTAATAAATAACGATGATAATTTAAAAAAATTCCAGTTTGTTTAACGGGTTCTAATTCTGAAAGCTTATCTTTAGAAAAACTTAGTTTTAATTTTCTACTCATATAATCTGCCAAATTAAAAATCTGGAGTTGTCCATCACTTTGATAAATAAATAGTTGAACTGAATTTAGCTTGTCTAAGTCTCCTTCATTAAATCGCCAAACAAAGTCACCGGTGTTTGGTTTTGGCCAATAATAAAGATGCCAAAATCCACCATCTTCCAGCAAGTTTTTTTCTTTGGAAACAATTGCTAATAACTCTCGATCATCATTTTCTGAATTAACGCTAAAGTCTAACTCTTCCGGACTCAACAGCAACCAGTAACTCAAGTCTGTTTGACTTGGCTCAAAAATTCGTAGGGATTTAATTTTTTCTTGAGGATTATTGAGTAAAAAATTGTCATTCAAAGGATCATTAATCAAATAGTCTATACTTGAATCTTCACTAAACTCATCACTCAAACCCTTCACAACAATAAAATGTCCACCCAGATCAGCAATGAGAGGCTGAGCTTTTTCTAATTGTCCAACAACTACCGAATCTTGATAATTGGCAAATCGAAATTCTAAAACATTATTAGACCCTGATGTTTTAGCACTAGCCAACAAAGCCGACAAACGACTAATTGCCAACCAATTTACCAAAGCAAAACCCACACAACCATCTGCTTCTTTTTTTAACCAACTATTAAGAGTAGCTGGATTTAAAACTTGACCTTTTAAATCCTCTGGCCAGCCGTTTTGATCAGGAAAATTTGTATAACCATAGTAATTCAATAGCATGGCTGCACTAGTCAAGGCACAACCACTACTGGCAATGGTTAAAGCTGGATTAAAAAAATCTTGAGAATGATCATAAATTAATTCTCCCCAAACTGGATTAAGCTGGGAAAAATAAGGAACACTTAGTTGTGGCAGATAGGACAAATCAAAGTTGGTAAAAAGTGTTGTCGATTGACTATAAACTCCCTTACTAATATAAAAAAGTGGACGACCCGGTTCAAGAAAATCTGGCCAAAAGTCTTGATCATTCTTGCTGGAAAAAAGTAGTTCTTGATCAATAAATAATTGGAAATCTGGCTTTTGGTAAATTAAGTTAACCCGATAATTTTTTTCTGGTACAAGTGAATAAGAAACAAGCGCCTGATGACTAAGAATATTGTCTTCAAAAAGCTCAACATATAAGTTGCCATTAATAAAATGGAAGCTTAAAAAACTTAATAAAACTTTGCCCTTGGTACCTAAACGATAGTCAAATAAAACTGCTAAATTCTTATCAGCACTGTCCAGCGGAATAAAATCAAAATCAAGTTGATAGCTGTTGGTTTCTGGCCAAAACTGAGTTTGGGGAGTA
>CAYXJQ010000101.1:0-3326 GCA_964464985.1 uncultured Pseudomonadales bacterium
AAAACTAAACCATCGGCTAAGCGTAAAGCATCTTCTACGGATTGGTTGAGGCGCGAGCGGAGCGAGCGCCTCTCTTTATCATCTTTTAATTGTTTATTGCTTAGGACAAAGCGATCAACTACGGCTTCAATACTATGCTTATTGGTTTTAATTAGAGTCAGGGGTTCTTCTAAATTATAAATTTGATCATCAATTCTTGCTCTGGTATAACCTTTTTTGATTAGATTATTTAGTAGCCCATCAAACTCACCCTTGCGATTCTTTACTACTGGAGACAATAAGAGAATTTTTTGGGGACTAGCAGCATCGCTTTGAAAGCGTTTTTCAATTTGTGTAAATATTTGATCAATGATTTGATCAATACTTTGGGTAGAAATTTCTTGGCCGCATTCGGGACAATGAGGGTGGCCAATTCTAGCAAATAATAATCGCAAATAATCATAGATTTCAGTAATGGTGCCAACGGTGGAGCGAGGATTATGAGAAGTAGTTTTTTGATCTATAGAAATAGCTGGTGACAGACCATCGATTTGATCAACATCAGGTTTGCTCATGACGCCTAAAAATTGTCTAGCATAAGAGCTGAGTGATTCAACATAGCGTCTTTGTCCTTCGGCATAAAGGGTGTCAAAAGCTAAAGAGCTTTTACCCGATCCAGAAAGTCCAGTAAAAACAATTAGTTTATTTTTTGGTAATTCCAAATCAATATTTTTGAGATTGTGTTCGCGAGCGCCGGTAATTTTGATAGTTGATTGTGACATTTTCTTCTTCTGTGGATGTTTTTTGTGAATGGGTATTATAACAGCTTTAGTTCGGCAATTTTGTTCCTAATAATAGCAGCCAATTCAAAATCTAAATCGCTAGCTGCTTTAGTCATTTGTTGGCGCAACTGTTTAACCAATTTAACTCTTTCATCGGGAGTTAGACTTTGAGCATCGATGGCTGTTAAATTGAGTCTAGTACCTTTATTAATTTGTAAATAAATAGCTTTTTTATTATTATATTTTTTTGTTCGATTAAGCTCTTTTTCCAACTCATTTCCGTCTTTTTCTCTTTGCAGTAATTTTTCTCTAATTGGTTTGTTGATGCTAATTGGATCGATGTTATGTTCTTGGTTATAAGCTAGTTGTTTGTGGCGACGACGGGCTGTTTCATCAATAGCTTTTTGCATTGATTTAGTCATTTTGTCAGCGTACAAAATTGCCAATCCATTTAGGTGGCGCGCTGCTCTACCAATGGTTTGGATGAGTGCTATATCATTGCGCAAAAAACCTTCTTTATCAGCATCTAAAATACCAATTAAGCTAACTTCTGGTAAATCCAAACCCTCTCTTAATAAATTAATACCAACTAAAACATCGTAGGTACCACTACGTAAATCATCTAAGATATCACTGCGATCTAAGGTTTCTATGTCGGAATGCAAATAAGCAACTTTAGGCAAACGTTTAGGATTTTTAGCAACCAGTTTTTTAACTTTTTTTGGATCATTTAAATAATCAGTTAGCGCCTCAGCCATTTTTTTGGTGAGGGTGGTAACTAAAGTTCTTTCTCCCAACTCTACTCTTTTAATTACTTCTTTAATTAAGTTTTCAATTTGATTTTGACTGCTTCTAACTTCAACCTTTGGATCAACTAGACCCGTTGGTCTAATTAGCTGTTCAACAATTTCTCCTTGGCTTTTATCAATTTCCCACTCCTTAGGAGTAGCAGACAAATAAATTATTTGTTGTTGTCTTTTTAAGAACTCATTAAAGTTGAGTGGTCGATTATCCATGGCACTGGGTAAGCGAAAACCATATTCAATTAAAGTTTCTTTGCGTGATCGATCGCCAAAGAACATCCCCTTAATTTGAGGAATGGTCATGTGACTTTCATCAATGACAGTTAAAAAAGATTCTTTTTCAAATTTCTTCTGATTAAAATTTAAATAGTCAATTAAGGTGTATGGTGGTTCTCCAGTCTGGCGACCATCAAAATATTTTGAGTAGTTTTCGATGCCATTAACAAAACCAAATTCTTCAATTCTTTCTAGATCGTAATTGACCTTTTGTTGAAGGCGATAAGCTTCTAGAGTTTTTCCAAGTGTCGTGAGCTCTTTAACTCTTTTATTAGTGTCTTGACGAATTTCTTTGAGAGCCTCTTTTTGAGTTCGGGGATTAAGTAAATAGTGTTTGGCTGGATAAATAACAAAATGTTTTTTTGCTTTCTGTCCAGGTATTGTTGGCAGTTTCTGGCCAGAAATAGGATCGATTTCATCAATTTTATTAATCTTATTGCTTAAAGTGTCAATTCTAATGGCGCTGTCACTATAGGCTGGCCAAATTTGGATAGTATCTCCTCTGAGTCGATAAGTTCCACGTTCTAAATCAGTGCTGCTGCGTTCATATTGCAGACTACTTAATTGCAAAAGTAAGGTCTTTCTTTCAATCAATTCTCCCTCAACTATTTCTAAGATAAATTTTCCGTATTCAGCTGGAGAACCTAAGTTATAAATACAAGAAACAGATGCAACTACGATATTGTCGGGTCTAGTTAGCAAATTGGTGGTGGCAGCTAAGCGTAATTTATCAATTTCATCATTGATCATTGCCTCTTTTTCAATGTAAGTGTCGCTACTAGGTAAATAAGCTTCTGGTTGATAGTAATCATAATAAGAAACAAAATAAGAAACAGCATTTTTTGGGAAAAAATCACGCAGTTCTTGATAAAGCTGAGCAGCCAAAGTTTTATTATGAGCAATTACCAGTGTTGGTCTTTGAGTTTGAGCAATAACATTAGCAATGGTAAAGGTTTTGCCAGAACCAGTAACACCTAAGAGAACTTGATGTTTTTTTTCTGCCTTAATTCCAGCACTCAACTTCTCAATTGCTTGAGGTTGATCACCAGTGGGTTGATATTTAGCTGCTAGTTTAAATTTCATTTTTTATTTGATTTTGTTTATTTTATGTTTAGTTTTTTTAAAACTAAGGCAACCCTCCATTATACCTCACTTTTAAAGCTGCTTGTTGCCTCGCATAAATTCTCTAATATAATGACAAAGATGTCTTTTATATCTAATTTAGAGAGAAAATTAGTGCACATTTTTTATTTGCTTCCGCCCGATATTCATGAGCGGCAACGTTTTATTGCTAGTAAAATTTCTTGAAAGCAAAAAATTTTAGATGTAGGTGGCGAACAAGCCATTCTGCAAAAAATTGCTAGAGCTAAGGATTATTATCAGGTTAATATTGCTGATGAAATTAATCAGTCACCGAAGTATTTAAAAAATAATATTAAAAGTCTGTATTATGATGGCAAAGAATTGCCCTTTAAAAATGAAAGCT
>CAYXJQ010000102.1:0-7458 GCA_964464985.1 uncultured Pseudomonadales bacterium
GAGCTAAAGAAAAAGAGTTGGTTAATTATCAGGTAATTAACCTACGAGATTTTGCTCAAGATAAACATCAAACTACCGATGATCGGCCTTTTGGTGGAGGTCCGGGGATGGTAATGAAGATCGAGCCAATAGATTTGGCGCTAAAACATTTAAAGCAAAGAAGGGGTGGTGATAATAAGAAAATTATTTTAACTTCAGCCAAAGGAACTTTGTTTAATCAACAGAAGGCGACAAGCTGGAGCGAATTAGATAAATTAACTATAATTTGTGGCCACTACGAAGGGGTAGATGAGCGAGTAGCCCAATATCTAGTAGATGAGGAAGTTCGGATTGGCAATTATGTTTTAACTGGAGGTGAACCCGCAGCGGCGGTAATGAGTGATGCTGTAGTTCGATTATTACCAGGAGTGTTGGGTAATAAGGAAAGTAATGTTGATGAGTCACACGCTACACCTGGCTTAGCTGGTCAAAGACAATATACTAGACCTGTAAAATATGAAAATTGGGAAGTGCCTGAAGTTTTACTAAGTGGCGATCCAAAAAAGATTGAGACTTATAAAAAACAGTTTAGAAAATTAGAAAATATTTAAATTTTTAAGTTTTGACTTGGCCAATGGCTTCCTCAATATTTGTCAATTTAAAATCTAGAATTTCTTCAAGTTTTTTCGTTGATAGAGCAGTGTTTTTTTGATAGGGTCTCTGACTTGTTTTTAAATATTCTGCCAAGCTGCCTTTTTCAACCTCATAATCAATATTGAGCTTTTTGCTTATGCTTTGAGCAAAGTCATAGTCCGTCCATTTTTCTCCACTACTAGCATTAAACAAACCGTTTAAATCTAGTCTAATAACAGCATCAAGTACTTTGGCGAAATCATCAATAAAGGTTGGTCCAAAAAAATGATCACTAAATTGGGGATAAATTTTTCCAGCTCTCATACCCTCAATTAAGCGATGAGCAATATCTAGTTTGGGAAAGGGGTCAGATCTAAAGGGTTGATCAATTCGCAAGATTGTCCAAGATAAGCCTTCACTTTTTTGAACGACTTCTTCTGCCCAGGCTTTGGTTTGACCATACCACTCAATAGGTGTGAGCGGATCAGTTTCAGTGTAGAGACCTTCTTTTTCTCCATTAAATACATAAGCTGTTGAGACATGAATTAAATGCTTGTTAAATTTTTGACAAGCTTGGACAATGTTTTTAGTACCTACTACATTAACTTGATAACAACTAGCATTTTTATCGCCTCGCTGTTCCCAAGCAGCATTAACATCGGTAAAAGCTGCGAAATGAACAAGGTGTGTAGCGCTAGATTGACTAATTATAGTTTCAAGTTGATCAATATTGGTAATATCAATGGGCCGTTTAGGATCACGCAAATCCAAATTATCAAATTCATATTTATCTTGAAAATCCTTGACAAACCTAGAGCCAACCAGGCCATTTAATCCGGTACCTAAAATTTTACTTTTCGTCATTGTCAAACCCCATATTGTTTAATAAAAAAATCGCTATTTTTCTCTTTAAGAGGTCGCCACCAATCTTGATTATCTTGATACCAGTTAATAGTTTTTTGCAAACCCTCTTCTAAATCAACGCTGGGTTGCCAATCAAGAGCTTTTTTACTCTCAGAAAAATCAACACTATAGCGACGGTCATGACCTGGACGGTCTTTGACCATTTCAATAGCATTTTCGCTTTTACCCATGAGGCGAATAATCATTTTAATTAAATCAAGGTTATTGACGTCTTTATACAAACCACCAAATAAATAAGTTTCACCAATTTTTCCTTTAGTTAGTGCGGCTTCAATTCCCCGACAATGATCTTGAACATAAAGCCAGTCTCTTACATATAAGCCATCTCCATAAACTGGAACTTTTTGATCATCAATTAAATTTGTAATGGCCAAGGGAATCATTTTTTCAGGAAATTGATATTCACCATAGTTGTTGGAGCAATTACTAATGGTAAAAGGTAAGTTGTAGGTGTCGCCATAGGCACGAACTAAATGATCAGCAGCAGCTTTACTAGCGCTGTAGGGACTATGAGGATTATAAGCAGTATTTTTATCAAATTTTTTGCCACTGTCTAAGCTAAGTGCGCCAAAGACCTCATCAGTAGAGATGTGGTGAAAGCGTTCAACTTTGTGTTTAAGGGCTGCTTCTAATAAAACTTGAGTACCAATAACGTTGGTTTGTAAAAATAAGCCCGGATCTATAATAGAGCGGTCAACATGTGATTCAGCAGCAAAATGAACTACTATATCAACACCATTCATTAGTTCGCTAACTATTTGTCGATCACAAATATTAGCTTGAACAAAGTGATAATTACTTAAGTTTTCTATTGCCTTTAAGTTTGCTAAATTGCCCGCATAGGTTAGGGCATCAAGGTTAATAATCTGATCTTCTGGATGATTTTTTAACCAATAATGAACAAAGTTTGAGCCAATAAAACCTGCTCCGCCAGTAACTAGAAGTGTTTTTGCCATCTTAATCCTTCTGATTTAGTTCTTTTAAAGTGATGCTATCAAGATCTCGTTGAGAAACAATTAATTCTTCTTTTGGAAATGGCCATTGAATATTTAATTCTGAATCAAAAATTGAAATGGCTTTGTCGTCTGCAGGGTTTCTGTCTTCATATAGTTGATCAACCCCATAAAGATAATAAACTGGGCCTTCAATAGCACATATCGAATTGCCTAGTTTAGCACTAATATATAGTGCTTCTCCCCATTCACTATCATTTTTAGCCTGAAAATTAAAATACTCAATTTTTTTGTAAGTGTTTGAATCTTGGCGAATATCGGCTAAGACACATAGGGCGTGACCAGATAAAACTGTTATTAATTTATTCCAACCCTCAGCATGTAAACCTCGAACAACTTTTGTTTGAGAAACTGATAAATTAACTTGCTTAATTTGAAAATCGGGATTGATTTGTTGTGAAATACGTTTTGGCTCCAAGACTTGAGAAAATAAGCCCCTCTCATCAATGAATTTAGGATATTTTATATAATATAAATCATCAATTGCAGTGCTAAAAATATTTTCTGCTATTTCTTGCTTACTATTGGCTTGATAAAAAAGATTATTATCCATAAAGTTAATCCTTAATTATTTGTCCTTGGTTATCAATAATTTGGTATGAATCTTGAATTAATTGTGCGCTTTCACTAGCACCAACCATCATCTCTAGTCTAACAAAACGGTCTTCTAATCGTTTATATTTGCGCTCACTATTTTCCAAGGCAGTTTGGAAGTAACCTAGGGCTAAAGCCAAAAAAACTAGTAAAATAAAAAGCGCGCGGTTAAAAGTTTTTTGTTTAGACATTAATTATTAGTTTAACTTATTTTCTACAAAAAAATCTTTAAGAGTTTCTCTAAATAGCGCCAAGTCGCGAATTTGATAGATCCACTGCTGTTGAGTTTGCCAAAGAGGTGGATGAAAAATTAAGCTTTCATCGTTTTCTGGGTAAACAGGGATACTATAAGAGACAAATTCTGGAATCAAGGAGATTGTTTGTTTGCCTTGATTAATAACCAGCCAACTGATCGCAACTCTAGCTAATTCATTAACTGATAGTGAAGCAGAAAAGTGGTCCAGATAAAAACGATATAAATGACCGACCTTCTCTGGTTCTTGGATTATGAAGTCTGGATTAAGGATTTCTTCAAGTAGAGATTGTAAAACCATTTGCTGTCTTTGGCCGCGAGCCAAATCAGTTCCTTGTTCATCATCACTATTGCGACTGCGCATAAATTGTAGTGCTCGGTTGCCGTCCATTAATTCTTTTCCTTCCTCAAAGACCACTGTTTCATATAAAACTGCTGGGTCTTTTTCAACACTAACGTCAACTCCTTTAACTGGAAACAAAGGGTCAGTAAAGCCCTCTTTAATATCAATTTCGACTCCACCAAGCAGATTAATTAAATTTTCTAAGCTCTCAATTTCAATAAGTAGGGTGTGGTCTATGTCTATTTGAGTTAATTCACTTATGGCTTCGGTAGGGAAGGCGAGAGGACTCTCAGGATTTCGTTCTAAACCATAGTAGTAGAGAGCATTAATTTTTGTTTGATAGTCTGGGTGATAAAGATCTCTAGGTAAAGCCAAGCTTTTGACCTGATTGTCTTTTAAATTAAGTTGTAAGAGTAAAATGGTGTCGGTTAACAGTGCTCCACCATTGCGACCTGTAACTTGGTCAGCACCCAAAACTAACAAGTTTTTTTGCTCAATAGCTTTGTCTGGATTTTCAGCAAAATCAGCAAAGTCTTCAGCTATTATTTCCACAGTTTCTGCCAATTGTTCTTGAGTTATTTGAGCACCAACTAGAAATTGATCTCGGTAGTTTTTAACTCGACGATAAACGACAAAAGCACTAATGGCGGTGCTTAAAATAAAAAATAATAGTAAGCCTAAAATAATTTTCCAAAACAATCTTGGCTTTTTGTACTCTAGAGTGACAACAACATCCTCTTTTTTGGCAGTTTTTTTACTTTTCATAATTAACATCAGCAGTATACTGGAAAACAGCTCATTTTCAAAGCTTGAGAAAAGATTTAAAATAGAGGTTATGTTAAAGGCAAAAGCCACAGATGCTGTAGATCATTTTGATGAAGTGACATCTGAAGTCGATTTAAAAAGAATTAAGAAAAAATCGCTAACCGGAGTCATTTCTTTTTTTATTCGTACTATTCTGTTGCAAGCTATTGGTTTGGTTTCGGCTCTAATTTTAAGTGTCTTTTTGGGTCCTGAAGATTTTGGTATTTATGGAATTGTTACCCAAATTATTGCCCTCTTAATATTTTTTTCTGATATTGGTTTAGCAGCTTCTTTAATCCAAAAAAAGGATAAACCAACTCAGGAAGACTATCGAACAGCTTTTACTGTTCAGCAGCTCTTATCTTGGCTGATTTGTTTTTTAGTCTTGTTGATAATTTATTTTGGTGTATTTGAGCAAAAAATTGGCCAAGAGGGCAACTGGGTATTACTAGCATTGGCGATTTCCTTTCCGCTAGCCACTTTAAAAACTATTCCTTCAATTATTTTGACTCGCAAGTTGGATTTTAATAAATTAATTTTGCCCCAAATTTTTGAACAATTATTTTTTCATATTATTTTAATAGTTTTAGCCTGGCGAGGTTTTGGTGTTTTATCCTACGCTTATGCCAGTATCGCTCGCAGCCTTGTGGGAGTGTTGGTAATGCAGTTAATTCAACCTTGGATTTCTTACCTGGGTATTAATAAACAATCACTCAAGAGTCTGCTCAATTTTGGCGTGAAATTTCAACTTAATGATTTTTTAGCGCGCATCAAAGATCAACTTTATTTTTTAGCTCTTGGTGCTTATTTACCACTTGATCAATTTGGTTATCTGCAATGGTCGAAAAACTGGTCTATGTATCCATATAATTTGACGGTTTCCAATGTCATGTCAATTACCTTTCCCACTTTTTCTCGCCTACAATCTCATCCTCAAGTTTTAAAAAAGGCCATTGAAAAATCCATATATTTTATTAGTTTAGCTATCTTTCCCGTGCTGATTGGCATGAGTTTATTTATTCAGCCCTTAGTGATGGTTTTTGAGCGCTATAGTAAGTGGCAACCGGCTGTTCCCAGTTTTATTTTCTTTACTTTGAGTGTTTTGTGGGCAGCAATTTCAACGCCGCTAATTAATGCCCTCAATGCAATTGGTAAGATTAATCAAACCCTAAAACTAATGATTTTTTGGACTATTTTGACTTGGGTTTTAACGCCTATTTTGATTTGGTTAATTGGTTTTAATGGTGTAGCTCTGGCAGCTCTATTAATTTCTTTCACCTCAATTCTGTCAATCATTTTAGTGAAAAAATATGTAGCAGTTAATATTTGGACAAATGTTAATAGTCAGGTTTTAGCCTCCTTTATTATGATTTTGGTTGGCATATTAGGTATGCCCATTTGGACGCAATCGCTAGCTAAATTATTTTTAGGTTTAATTTTGAGTGGCCTAACTTATTTAGTTGCTTTTTATCTTTTGTCTGGTAAAAGATTGGTAAGAGAAATAAAAACTATTAGGAATAATTTATAATAAATATGCTAAAAATTTTTTCAAAATTTTATATTTTATTAGTGTTTTTTATTTTGGCTTTTGAAAGCTTTTTATATCCGCTGCCAAAATTTTTAGATGGCAGAATTTTGTTGGTTTCAATGTGTTTGTTATTGTTTTTATTGAGAATAAAAAAAGTAAAATTATTGAGTAAAAAAATTAGCAATCTTGCTTTTTTTGGAACACTGTTGGTGGCGGGATTTTCTTTAAGCCTGATGCTAATAGAAAGATTTTATGGATTTCAGTACGTAGAGAAAACCCTTTTATTATCCTATTCAAGAGTTTTTTACTTGTCGCTGGCAATGACTGTTTTTGTTGTTTATGCTCAGTCTTTTTACCTATCAAAAAAAATTATTAAAATTGGAATTTTTTTCCTTCCCTTGCTCTTAACTTTACTGGCATTTTTTATATATATTAGAAGTAATCACACTTTTAGACTGATCGTTGAAGAGGATCATTTAGTTGAATATTCTCAGTTTTTCTTGTTGTTGTTTTCGTCAGCACTGTGTTTGTTTTTGAGAAAATATTGGTGGCCAAAAGAGCGTTGGCTGGGAATCATTTTTTTATTAGTAGCAATCGGTTCTTTTGTTGTTGCTGGAGAAGAGATTTCTTGGGGGCAGCGTTTATTAAGTTTGGAAACTCCTGAACAATTAGCTGAAATTAATATGCAGGAAGAAATGACCATTCACAACATAGGCGTTATTTTTGGCTATGTTTATCGAGCTTACATGCTGATAGGATTAGTGGGTAGCACGACTTGGATGTTTTTCAGACTACTTAAAAAATATTTTTCTTCGAGATTGAAAAGAATTTTGTCTAATATTATTCCAGATTGGTATTTAGCCCCTTATTTTGCTGTTGCTTTCTTCTATAATTATGAGCGATTTTATCTTAATCCAAGAACTGGAGAAGCTTTGTGGGAAGAGCCAATGGAGTTATTGCTAATTTTGGGAATTACAATTTTTATTTTAATTAAATATTTGAGGGTTTATCCAAAAATAAAAAATAAGTTTTTAATTAAAAAAAGCTAATCTTCTACAAGTATGCCTATTCTTCCGTATTGAGCTATAACACCAGGGTTTTCGTTAGCAGGATAAACAATTTTAATACTAGTGCCCTCATTCTCTAAGGACAGAGGTTCAAGTAAATATTTCAGACCAAAATCACTTGCATGGGGTAACAAATAAACTATTTCTTTAATTTCTTTTTCTTTTGCAATTAATAAAATTTGATTTTTAATTGCCAGAGAGTTACCAAGGCTTAATTCTTCATTTTGATTTATGGTGGTTTTTTTAAGAAATTGAGCGCTGTTATAGATCAGAATTATTATTAAAAAGAATAAAATATATTTATTTATTTTTTTCAAAGA
>CAYXJQ010000103.1:0-2549 GCA_964464985.1 uncultured Pseudomonadales bacterium
ATACTTATAATAATTTTATTACCAATATCCATCATCACTTGGCCATTTTTATTATGGAAAATTGGTCATCCCATTATTTTTAAACAAAAAAGAATGGGCCAATATGACAAAACTTTTACCGTTTATAAATTACGCACTATGGTTAAAAATGCCGAATCACTTCGCTCTAAAAACCACCAACAACTTGTTGACTTAAACTATGCTCCAACACCAATGTTTAAAATTGGTAACGACCCTCGTTTTTTTGGAATTGGCAAATTTTTATCTCATAGTGGCTTGGATGAACTACCACAATTAATCAATGTTTTAAAAGATCAAATGTCTTTGGTGGGTCCAAGACCATTGCCTATTGCTGAAGCCAAAGCTTTAAAAAAAATTGATCCTGACTGGTACTTATGGAGACATCAAATAAAACCCGGACTTTTTTCCTTGTGGGTATTAGATGATAATAGACATAAAAGCCTACAGGCTTGGAAAAAACTTGAAAAAAAGACTCTTGCTCTAAGCTTAAATAAACAATATTTTTTAATTTTTAAAATTATTTGGAAACAATTACAAAAAATATTTTAAATTTTAAAAAACTGAGAAGACATCTTCACTAAAAAAATCATAGTGCAAAAATCGTCACTTTCATATTCATACTTGCTAAATAATAGATAAATGTATTAGACTTAAAGTAATTATCATTATTATGTGATCATTTATGTCTGATTTTAGAACATATCTACCAAACAAATATCAAGAAAAAAATCTTGAGGGTCAAACTGTTAAACTAAGTAAATCTGAACTGAGTAAATCAAAAGAAGATCATCACACAAAACCCCCTAAACAAAAGAAAACCATCCTCTTAGGTGTTCTATTTTTATTTTTATTAGTCGGGACCTTAGTTTCCTTATTTTTAATCAAAAGAAGTCAAGACATTAGACAACAAGCTTACCCATCAACTTGTGTTGAGGAATGTCCTGGTTCAGACGGAATTTTGCGCAACTGCACTCCTCCAGATTCAGATGGAACTTCACAAGATAGTATCTGTAATCGAGCCGGAAGGGTTGAGTCTTGTGGAGGAAGACAGTATTGTTGCCCAAGTGCTGGCGGTTCTTGGACAACTACAATGACAGCTTGCATCGAACCAACTCCCACTCCAACTCCCACTCCAACTGAAACAATAAAAATTTCTTGTGGTGATGTTGGTTGTGCTACAGACAATCAATGTGAAGATGGTTTGGTTTGTATACAAGGAGCACCAGATGGAGGGATGGCTATTACCGTTGGAATTTGTGGTTTGGCTTCACTAGCTGATGAATGTCGTAACAACCGTGATTACAATTCTTGTTGTAAAGAACCAACAATTACCCCAACTCCAACTGATGAACCAACTGGAACACCAAATCCAACTCTAACTACTAACCCGACCGAAATTCCTGATCCAACTGAAGTACCAGAGTTAACGTCAACTCCTGACCCAACTCCTGTTGTAACCCAAGTAATTACTACCGTTGGCTGTAATGAAAGTTGCAATGAAAATGCTGATTGTACCAATATAAGTCATATTTGCTATGAGGGTTTTTGTCGTCTAGATGTTTATCCGACTGACGTTAACTGCCGCCTACCAGACGGTAGCACCATTATTGAACGAGCAGTAGAAATTCCAACTGAAACAGGTTTTGCCGATTGGTTCAATTTCTTTAAAATCGGACTAGGTGCGCTGGGACTTGGAACATTATTATTGCTCCTATTTTAGTTAATTCTAAAATAGAATATATAAAAATTACTCTTGCTAAACTTCCAAAAAATAGAGTATGCTTATTTAAAGTAATACTATATTGTAGTGTTTCATTTACAGCCTGTTTATGACTGATATTGACAAACATCTCCCACCGGTTCGTAATCAAGTCATACCTGAACAACCTTCTGACAAAATTGAAAATAGCTATTTTTTTAAAACAAATAATAATCAAACCCAAAAAAATAATTCAATTTTGAAACAAAAAAAGCATAACAATATCAACTCAAGTAATTTTGGTAAAAATAAAGCTCCCCTTAGTCCTTCTAAAAGAAGAAGTAAATTTTTAGCCATCATTTTATTGTTTTTACTAATTGGCAGTGGAATTAGTCTGTGGCTGATTGGACAAAGTCAAGACACTAGACAACAAGCTGCTTATAGTGAAGAAAGGTGTTTGAGCGAAAACAAGTGGTATAGCTCTATAACTAACAGTTGGTTGCGACCGCAATGTCGACTTTATAACACCAGTAAATGTAATAATTTAATTATTTGTAGTACTTCGAGTGTTTCAAATCCTTGTACTCAAGCTTCTTTTGGTGGTGACTGGTGTGATGATCCATGCCAGACCGGTACTCAAAGTTGTAGCCAAATGGGTCTAAGTCGCTGTCAGTGCTCTAGTTCTGGATGGTGGGTTATTGGAGCTGGTGGAAGTTGTGCTGATATTTGTCGTTGTGCTGGAGCTGAATGTGATGATTGCGACCCCACACCTAAACCAACTGTTAAACCAACAACTGGCCCAACCCCAACTACAGGTCCTACCCCAACT
>CAYXJQ010000104.1:0-1870 GCA_964464985.1 uncultured Pseudomonadales bacterium
CAAATTGAAAATAAAATTGAAAAAAATCAAATAAATGATAGAGATGTATTTTTAGCTTTAGCAACTTTTGCTATGTATTATGAAAATTTTCTGGTTGAAGAAAAAACAAATCAAATTTTTTATTTACAAAAAGCTTTAGAAATTGATCCACACCACACCAACACTTTGTTTAACCTCGCTCGGTATTACCTCAAACACAACAATTTAGAAGAAGCAGAGAAATTTTATCTTAAAGCGTTAGAGGGAGATCAAAAAGATGGCGACTACATCATGGCTATAGTTGAATTAACCAACATTTATTTGCAAACAGGTCGACAAGAATTGGCTAAAAAAATCTTTAAACAAGCTATAGATGCTGGTGGAATGTATATTAAGAACTATCATAAACTTTATGAAATACTTAAAAACCATGAGGTCAAATTAATTGTAGCTCAATATCCAATGCGTAGTGTTGAAACACTAAAACTAATTTTTGAAAACGAAGAAGATGTTTTAATAGTCGACAATGAACTTCTTTTTAAAAATTTAGTTAAAGAAGAAGGTTATGACTCAATCTTTGTAGATAAATTCGCTGGCGATTTTGGGCATTGCTCTGAAAGAGGAAACTTATTTTTAGCAGAAAATATTGCCTCAGTTATATTAGAGAATTGGGAAGAAATTAGTGGAGAAAATTAAAAAACTATTTGACAACTTTCTCCCAAGTAAACTCTGCTCTGCCAAAATGACCATAGCTCGCCGTTTTAGCAAAAATTGGTCGGCGAAGATCTAATCGCTCTATTATATTTTTAACCGACATATCAAGTAAATTCAATCCATATTTTTTAATTTTTTCTACGCTGATGTTATTAGTACCAAAAGTCTCTATATCAAAAATTACTGGCCGCTTACAACCAATCGCATAACCCACCTTTATCTCACAGTGTTCTGCTAAATTATGCGCAACAATGTTTTTAGCTAAAAAACGAGCCCCATAGGCTCCGCTTCGATCCACTTTTGTCGCATCCTTACCAGAAAAACAACCGCCACCGTGATGCGCCAAACCACCATAAGTATCGACCATAATTTTGCGACCCGTCAAACCAGTATCACTGGCTGGACCACCCAAGTGCCAAACCCCAGTCCCATTAACAATAAATTTAATTTCTTCTTTTTTAACTATTTGTTTTGGCAAATATTTTTTGATAGCTGGCAAAACCACTAACTCCCATAAATCTGCTTCTAGTTGAGAACGTTTAATAGCTGGCTCGTGAGGAACAGCCAAAATCACTGTTGATACTTGAATGGGCCTATTATTTTCATAATCAACTACTACTTGAGACTTGCCATCGGGTCTTAAATAGTCCAATACCTTTTCTTCTCTAATTTCATCCATCCTTTTAACTAACTCTTGAGCTAACATAATGGGCAAAGGCATCAATTGAGCAGTCTCCCCGCAAGCAAAACCATACATGACTCCCTGATCACCTGCCCCACCATCATCAACTCCCAAGGCAATTTCTGGTGATTGTTGATGAATGTAGCACTCTAAAGGTGATTTGTCAGAAAATTGCCAATCTGGATTAACATAACCAAGGTTTTTGATTGCTTGACGAGCAATTTTTTCGTAATTAATAGAGGCCTGGCTACTTATCTCTCCGGCCAAAATAATTTTATTTTTTGTTACTAAAGCATCAACGGCCACCCGACTAAGAGGATCTTTTTCGAGACAAGCATCAACGATGCTGTCAGCTATTTGATCAGCTATTTTATCGGGGTGACCAGCAGCTACTGCCTCAGAACTAAACTGTTTTTTCATAAACCCTACCTTGCCTGGATTAAACTGATTAATAAAATTTAGAGATAAAAAAACTCCCTTTCAGGGAGTATTAAT
>CAYXJQ010000105.1:0-13058 GCA_964464985.1 uncultured Pseudomonadales bacterium
GGTCCACTAATCACTTAGATCCACTAAAGCTTTGATGCTACTAGCACGCCACTGTCCATCAGTTTTAGCAGTGGCAACAATTAAACACTGTAATTCAGAATAAAGGTCTCTTAGGCTAATTTCATCTCCACTAACATCAAAATATTGGGTGTTTTTGTCTAATAAAAAGTTAAAGTCGCTTTCTCCAGTTCGAGAGTCAAATAATAAATTACTAGAGTAGAGTTCAGTGATGGTGCCGACCATAATTTTTCGATCTTCCTGGGTAAAGTCTTTTTCTGTTAATAGAATTCTTTTTGGAAGACAAAGGTCTTCTTTAAACACGCTGTAAACAATCACCCAATCATCTACTGCAACTTCCTCAATTTTTATTTGTTTTTCTTTTTTAACGATCTCTAAATCTTCAGTTAGAGGAATTACAACGCTGGTTTGATTATTAAGGACAGTGAGAGTTTCTGCACTAACTCTTTTTACTTGAGCAAGATAAGCTTGTTTGAGTTGTGTTGATTGTTGATTGTTTTGTCCCAATTCAGCCTGTTTATCTTGGATAACTTTTTTGATATTAGAGATGGTAGATTCCTCAGTGGCTTCTGATTCAGTTTGAGCACTAATCATTGGCATAGCAATAAAGAGTGAGACTAAGATCATAGCTACTATAACTAGATAAAAAGATTGTGATTTTAAAAATTTAGTTTTATTTAATTTTGGCATTTTAGTTTTCTTCTGTTTCCATCTCTTCTTCGACTATTTCTTGATTTTGTTCCTCATCATTGTTAAAGTCTTCGTTTAAAAAATCAGCGTCAACAATGACTGTTCTGCTGGCTTGGTTAATAAGACCATCTTGATTAATACTGTAAATTACCAGCACATTAGCTCCCTCATCTAGTCTAACTTCTTTTGAGAAGTTGCCAGATTCATCAGCACTACTCATAGTTTCTTGATTATTAACAAAAATAACCACAAAATTATTTGGATGAGTGTTTCCGCTAACAATCAGTCTTTGGCTATCGGTAATTAAGTTATTCTCTGGAGAGGTAATGGATATCTGTCCATTATTTTCTTCTTTATCTAAGGTGGGGTTTTTTAGTACATCTTGAACTTGATCTTTTTGAGCATCACTAACGCTACGACGACTTTGATAAACTCCAAAAGTAATTAAAAGACCAAGACTAATGCCGATAACAACTGCTAAAAGAACTTCTTTTCGCATAATACTATTATAATTGAAGAGTCATCCTATGTTAAATCTTGTAAAATGTCAACTTTAACGGTAATATGCGAATATGCAAATTAGTTATCATGGACATTCTTGTTTTAGATTAAAAGGTAAGAGTGGAGTGGTGGTTACCGATCCTTATAGTGAAGAAGGAGTTTATGGAATCAGCATGCCTAAATTAACTGCTGATTTAGTAACAGTTTCGCATCAACATCGGGGCCACAATGCTATCGAAAAAATTAAGCCCTCGGCTAATCGCAAAAAACCCTTCGTTATAGATTTTCCTGGAGAATATGAGGTGGGTGGGATTAGTGTTTTTGGTACAAAAACTTTTCATGATGATCAAAACGGCAAAGAACGGGGCAGTAACTTAATTTTTACAATCTTAATTGATGGACTTACTGTTTGTCATTTGGGTGATTTGGCCCACCCCTTAAGTGATGAACAATTAAAAAATATTTCTTCAATTGACGTTTTGTTTTTGCCTGTTGGCGGCCCTAGCTCTATTATGGGTGAGGAGGCGGTAAAATTAGCTCAAGCCATTAGTCCTAGTTATTTAATACCCATGCATTATGCGGATGCCGCTTATCCTAAAGATGCACCTTTGAAAAAAATTGAAGATTTTTTTCAAGTCTATGGAAATACTGTTGAAGCTGAAGAAAAATTAAATGTTGAAAAAGATCGCTTGCCTGATGAAATGCAATTAGTAGTTTTATCTCGCAGTTAGTATGGCCAATAAAATTGACCCCAAAACACCACCCCACGATCTGCAAGCTGAAGAATCAGTTTTGGCAGCAATTTTAATTGATAAAGATGCAATTTTGCGAGTTTCAGAAATTTTAGTAGCCAAGGCTTTTTATAGCGCAGCTAATCGAGCTATCTATCAGGCAATGCTTGATTTATATGACGGTCGTCAACCAATCGACGTAATTACTCTAAAAAACCAATTAAAAAAACATAAAAAACTTAGCCAGGCTGGAGGTGTATCTGGTATTAGTAGATTGTCTAATTTATTGTCAACTAGTGCCAATGTACAAAATTATGCTGAGGTGGTGAGAGAAAAATATGTCAAACGAGAGCTAATTGCTTTATCTAATGATATGTCTAATTTAGCTTTTGATGATGCCAAGGAGATTAGTCAAATTTTAGACACCGCTGAGAAATCGGTAATGGAGATTTCTCAAACTCACGCTCGTAAGGATTTCTTACCTGTCAAACATACTTTAGTTGAAAGTTTTGATCGACTTGATGAACTACAAAAAAGTGGTGGTGAACTGCGAGGCATGCCCTCTGGATTTGCCGAACTAGACAGAATGTTAGCTGGTTTTCAAAAATCCAACCTAATTATTTTGGCTGCTAGACCAGGCACTGGTAAAACTGCAATGGCTGTTAATATTGCTCAATACCTAACAGTGGTAGCTAAGAAAAAAGTAGGCTTTTTTTCTTTGGAAATGAGCCGAGAAGAATTAGTTGACCGTTTATTAACAGGTCAGGCAGATATTGATGCTTGGAAATTAAAAACTGGTCGTTTAAATCAGGAGGATTTTGGTCGTTTGTCTGATGCAATGGGTGTTTTAGCTGAAGCCAAACTTTTTATTGATGATACACCTGGTTTGAGTATTTTTGAGATGCGCACTAAGGCAAGACGTCTAATGATGGAGCAGAATATAGATATGTTGGTGGTTGATTATTTGCAACTGGCCCATGGAGTTAATCGTGATAATCGAGTTCAAGAAGTAGGAGAAATTTCCCAAGGACTAAAGAACATTGCTCGTGAACTTAAAATACCTGTTTTGGCCTTAGCCCAGCTCTCTAGAGCAGTGGAACAGAGAGGAGAACGATCACCACAACTATCTGATTTACGTGAATCTGGTTCTATAGAACAAGATGCTGATGTAGTAATGTTTTTGTATCGTAAAGATGAAGATATGCGTGAGTCTGTAACCTTAAAAATTGCCAAGCATCGTAACGGTAGCTTAGGAGATTTTGAATTGTTCTTTAGAGGCGACCGAGTCCGTTTTTATGGAATGGAGATGCGTCGTACTCAAAGTCTTTCTTAGACTTTCAGCTTTGTGCGAAACCAAAGAGTAAGTAGACCAAACCTCCAGACAAAACCATAAAAATTAAGAAAAATCCGAGGTTAGCTTTAAGTTTTTTATTTGCCAAGTCAGTGTTTGGATGATCCATACTAATGATAATGATTAAAGATATTACCAGCCAAATAAGGCCTCTAAGCACAATTGACCAAATACTGTTGACTGAAGTGGCCTGGTGAACTAATTCTCTAATACTATCCATTATTCCTTGTTGTGTTTAATATCATGACGTAATTTGCTTACAAAAACAAGTCTTTTTACGGTAAAATAGACAAACTAAACTAAGAAGTCATCGCCGAGATGGCGGAATTGGTAGACGCGTAGGTCTCAAAAACCTATGAGGGCAACTTCATGAGGGTTCGATTCCCTCTCTCGGCACCATTTATGTGGCCCACCATTATAAATATCGGCTCCTTTCGCTTACAGTCTTTAACTGTCTTGGCAGTTTTAGCTTTATTTTTTGCTACTTTTATTTTTTGGCGCAAAGGTAAGGAGGAGCACTATGATACAGCAGAATTGTTTGATGCTTTTTTACTTTCTGGTATTTTTGGGGTAATTATTGGCCGCTTGGCTTTTGTTTTATTTCATTGGAATGTTTTTAGCGAAAATTGGCTACTTGTTTTTAATATTGTTAAATCCCCTGGCAACGAACCATTATTAGCTCTGTCTGCAGCTGCCATTTATTTATATTTATTGGCTAAAAAACAAAAGTGGGATCCCTTTGAAGTTTTAGATTTTTGGGTAACAGCTATTAGTTTAGGTATGATCTTTGTTTATTTCGGTTTTTTCTTGGCTGGCACTTATGCTGGCCAATTAACGACAATGCCTTGGGGAGTAGTGATGCCTGGAACTTTTGAGAAAAGTCATCCGGTACAGTTATATTTTGTACTTTTTTATTCATTCCTTTTTAATTATCTACTTAAAGTAGAGTACAAGTATCGCACCTTTGATTGGTATCGCTATGGTAAAAAAACTGCTCAGTCTGGTTTTTTATTATCCATGTTTTTGATATTAGTCGGTTTTTTTTATCTAGTGATGAGCATGTTATCTTTACCAGGAATGGTGGTGCAAGGTCAAGTAATTGATCCTTTTATTTATTTTTTAGTTTTATTTTTTGGATTGATACTCTTATTTCATCGTTCCGGTCGCTCTTTTAAGTCTAAGAAAAAAAGATTAATTAGATGAAGATTATTTTTGAAGATCCAAATTTATTGGTGATTAATAAACCCGCTGGTGTAGTAGTCAATAGAGCTCAAACTCATCAAGAAAGCACTGTTCAAGATTGGTTTGTAAAATACTTGGGCCAGCAAGCTTTTCTTCCTCAATTTATAGCTAAAAACCGTAGTCTTTGGGAAAAGTTAATTCCTCATGATTTTCAAAAGGATTTTGGAACTCCAGAAGAAATTTGGCAAGAACGTCAGGGCTTAGTACATCGTTTAGATAAAGAAACCTCTGGATCTTTGTTGTTAGCTAAAAATCCAGGGGCTTTAGTGAACTTATTGGCTCAGTTTAAACAAAAGCAAGTACAAAAAACTTATTTGGCACTTTGTCACGGGCGTTTTGTTTTAGATACTGGCAAAATCAACGCTCCCTTGGCTAGAGCCAGACGTAATCGTTTTCGTTTTGCTATCAGTGCTACTGGTAAAAAGGCAGAAACCGAATATCAGGTGGTGGAAAGATATCAAGACCTTGATTGGCAAACTCTGGAGAAACAAGCTTTAATTAATAATGAGTTGTTTTCAGAAAAAAATATCAAAAAAATTTTAAGGAGAGGGCCACAACTTTATCAGGCTGGTTTTACTCTGGTTAAAGCCAAACCAAAAACCGGTCGTACTCATCAAATTCGGGTTCATTTTGCCTCAATGCAGCACCCTTTGGTTGCTGACAAAATTTACTCAGGAAGAAAGAGGCAGGACTTAGATCACCTTTGGTGTCCAAGACACTTTTTACACGCGAGCAGTTTAGAGTTTTATTTACCAACTGGTTCGGTGTGGGAAAAAAGACAGTTGGTGAAAGTTCCCCTAATTGACGATTTACAACAAGCATTGGCTTTGTTAAAATAAACCAGTTAAGCAAAGAGTGCGAAAGAGCGTTAAGCTTTTCGTATTCCCAAGCAACGAATTTTGGCTTCTAGCCAAGAGGAAACCAAGTGAATAAGAAAAGTTAAGCGCTCTTTTTTTTATTAAATATAGAAAGAAAAGCGATGAAATTTAGTAATATTATTTTTGAACAAGATCGAGCTCAATACATTGTGCCTAGTTGGCAAGATTTAGATCAATTAAGTTTTGAATTAGCTCAACGAGTCATTGAATCTGGTGAAAAGTTTGATTTAGTGGTGGCTTTAGCTAAAGGGGCTTGGCCAATGAGTCGCACTTTAGTTGATTATTTGGCTATTTCTAACTTAGTGAGCTTGGGTGTTAGATTTTATTCTGGAATTAATCAGCGCCTCAGTGAACCAGAGGTTTATCAAGACTTACCAATTAGTGTAGAGAATAAGAAAATTTTACTTTTTGATGATGTAGCTGACACTGGTGAATCACTAGTGTTTGCCAGTGATTACTTAATGGAGCAGGGGGCAAAAGAAGTCAAGGCTGCCACTCTTTTCTTAAAGGAGCGCTCGGCGATTACTCCAGATTTTTATGCTACTATCACTAACTCTTGGATTATTTTCCCCTTTGAAGTAAGAGAAATGATGGCTTTGTTAGCGAGCAATTGGCGAGAGCAGGGGATTGATGAGACTGAAATTGTGCATAGGTTCAAGCAGTTAAATTTTAAAAAAAGTATTAGTAGTTATTTTTTAAAAACAAATCATAAATAGAAAGGGTTTGTTATGAATAAAGAACATTTACCAGATTTAGAAGGAAAATCAGAAGCTGATTTGAGAATTCTTTTAAGACAGTCAAAAGCTACTGGAGACTATCATTTAGAGCTTCATGTTTGTCGAGCACTTTTGCCATTCGAAGATCGAACTAGTTTAGCTTTAAGTGTAATCAAAGAATTAGAGCAGTTGGTAGCTGCAGATCAAGATTTAGAAGAATAATTAATTTAAAAAACGCATAAATTATGCCGATTACTATTTTTTCTAGCGAAAGATTTTCCAAAGAAGAAGGTATCAGAGCGCTTAGAAAAGAACAGTTGCGCCAGTTAATGTGTGATTTAAACGCCCTGGTTATTAATACTGGCAATAAAAACAAGGCTTTGGCCCTAGTAGATTTGATTAACCGTCTTACTAATCAGCAAATGGTTTCTAGAGAAATAATTTGTTTCGCTGACCCCAATCAGGAAAAACGTGCTACTCGAGCTACCACAGTTGCTCGCACTAAGGTAAAAAATTTGATTCAAGATTTAGAATCTCATCCAGAGCACTGTCACTCTGTTAATGGTGAATCTAACTCTGAAATAAATTTCTTACTAAGTCAGCTAATTTTATTTGCAGGTTCAGATGTTAACTCTTTTATTAAGGAGCCAGACGGAACTTGGCAACAAAATCATCAATTATCCAGACAGTATCCAGATGAATTACCAGAAGAAAAATTTTGGCAATTACGCGAACAATTGCGCCAACAGTTTTGTTTTCCAGAGAATAATCAGGTGGTACTGCGTTGGGATATAGCCAGTCACCTAGTAAACGGTCGAGATCACAGCTTTAGTGATCTAATAGAGGTAGTTAGTCGACCAGTTGATCCTGAATTGTTGGATCATTATTTGTTTAAATCTTTAGATAATGGTTTAATTTTAGAATCTAATCAACATTTTGCTGCTTTAGAGTGCTTGATTGATAATGGAAAAATTATTAGCACCAGTCATTTACCCTTAGAACTAGAGGAGCAAGGCGCTAATTTAGCTGATTTTGCCAGTTTTGAGGTTTCTCCGGTGGTTTTATCTGCTTTTTTACATTCTGTTTTAAACAATACACCAGTTTACATCCCATAACTTTTTTTAAAAATATCCCATAGTAATTGTTTTTTTTGATTGCTAGATTTAGCTAAAAAGCATGTTATAATTCAAACTCTAGTTATTAATTTTGGTCTTAGTATTTTTTATCCTGATCAAGTACTAAAACCCATCTCGGATAAGATCTGAGATAAACAAGGAATAAAATGGCAGAAAGCAAAAAAGCTTCTAAAGTTAAAAAAAGTGTCTCCAGCAAGAAAACTGCTGCTAAAAAAGTAGCTAAAAAAGTAGAGAAAAGCGCTGTTAAAAAGACTTCTTCAAAAAAGAAGACCCCAGCTAAAAAAACCACTGTTAAAAAAACTCCTGCTAAAAAAACAGCTCCAAAAAAAAGTGAATCTCCAAAAGTAAGTTCTGAAAAAATTCCAACGACAAAAACAAAAAAAACAGAAGAAAAACCCTCAGTAGAGGGGGAATCCTCAGTAAAAACAAAAGAAGTGAGCGGTGAGTTGCCAGAAATAGATCTGCAAGCGATGTTTGATGCAGGTTGTCACTTGGGTCATAAAATTTCTAAATGGCACCCTAAGATGAAACCTTTCATTTATACCAGTGAGGGCGGCATACATATTTTTGATCTAGAAAAGACTGCTGAGCAGTTGGAACTAGCTTGTCAGCGTTTTTATGATTTGGGTAAAGAAGGTAAAACCTTATTAATGTTAGGCACTAAGCGTTCAGCTCGAGAAATTGTTAAAGAAGCAGCTGTTGAAATGGGTTGTTTTTATATTGTTTCTCGCTGGATGGGTGGTTTATTAACCAACTTTAGTCAACTAGAGAAATCTATCAAAAGAATGGGTGATATTGAAACAGGTTTGGAATCTGGTAAGTTTGCTAAATACACTAAATATGAGCGTTTACAACTAGATAAAGAAAAGACTCGTTTGGAAAGATTTTTCATTGGGCTAAAGGGTTTAAAGGGCAAGCCAGACTGCGTGTTTGTAGTTGATTCGGAAAAAGAAAATATTGCCGTTAAAGAATCTTTTAGTGAAAACGTTGAGCTAATCGCTATAGCTGACAGCAATGCTGATCCAAGAGAGATTAATATTGTAATTCCAGCTAATGATGATGCAGCTAAGAGCGTTGCTTATATTGTTAATTGTCTAAAGACTGCTTACAATGCTGGTAAAACAGCACGTAAATAGTCGCTGAAAGGTTAAAAAATGGCAATAACTATGGAATTAATTAAGAAGCTACGTCAACAAACCGGAGCCCGAATTATGGATTGTAAGAAGGCTTTAGAAGAAGCTAAGGGTGATTTAAAATTAGCTGAAAAATATGTTCAAGAAAAGGGTTTGGCTAGGGCAGAAAAAAGCACCGATCGCGAAGCTGGGGTAGGCTATATTGCTAGCTATACTCATGCCACTGGTCAAATTGCCAGTTTAGTGGAATTACTTTGTGAAACAGATTTTGTAGCAGCTAATGAAGAATTTCGTCAATTAGCTAGGAACTTGGCGATGCAGGTAGCAGCTATGAGCCCTCAAGATAAAGAGGAGTTTTTGCAACAAGATTTTATTAGAGCTAGTGATCAAAGTGTGGATATGGCAATCAAGGCTTTATCGGGTAAAATTGGTGAAAAAATAATTTTAGGTCGTTTTGTTCGTTTTGTAGTTGGTCAAGATAGTTAAAAAAGTGTTAAACTAAAAATTAAAAGAAAATAAATTATTTGTTATGCGTGATTACTGCCCATCCCGCCAAGAACAAAAGAAACTAAAAGCTAAAAAAATTAAAGCTAAAAAGATTCGACGATCAAAGAAAAATAAAAAATCAAGATCTTCTGTTTGGCAAAAATTTTTTCTAGTTTTATTTTCATTGTTTTTAGTGTTATTGCTGTTTGTTTTTTTATTTTATTTAGTTCGTGCTCAGCAAATTAGGCAACATCAGTTGCGTCGTACTCGACATCTATTAATAACAGAAATGGGTCGGCCACATAGTTGGGTGGTTTTGGCACCGACAGAACAAAGAGTTAAGGTGTTTGACTTTAATCAACTCAGTCTTCAAGTGTGGGATAAGCAAACTTTAAGTTCAGAGCTAATTAATACCAAAGAAACTTTATTTTTTAGTTTGCTGTTTGATGCCTTTATTGATCAAGTTATTGAATACGAAAATCAAAGTCTTATCGAGGATAAACAAAATCAATTTAAGGAATTTTTGATTGATGAATTAAAGAGCAGGGGAGCCAAAAACTTAGCTTTTTATTTGGAACGAGGTCAAATTTCTTGGGAATGGCTTGGCAAGCATGAAACTTCAGATATTGAAACAGCTCAGTTGCAATTGCAAAAATTTTTAGATAGAAACACTAGCGCTAATTATGGCAAACTTTTTGAGTGTCCGGTAGCTGTTATTAACAGTAGTGGTGAATCTGGTTTAGCTAGCACTTTTACAGGTCTTTTAGAAAAAGATGGTTTTTCTGTAGTAAGGAAAGATAGTGGGTCTGGGATTTTGACTGAAAGTTCTTTATTTGTAGATCAAGAAATAGAAGCCTGCCAAGCACTAGTAGATCGTTTTAGCCAATTAATGCCAGGGAAAAATATCAGTTATGATCGAGAATTAGCACAACAATATCGATCTAGTGCTGTGATTTTTTTGGCCGAGGATTTATCTGAATTAAGAATTGGAACTTTCGATTTTCTTCATGACTGTTTCTAAGCCGTCACTTTGATCATCGTCATCGTCTTCATCAGTGTTAATGATTCCCAATGGAATATCTTTTTCCAACACAATATCTTCACCAAGATTAAATTGATTATTAATTTTTTTACTAGGGAAAGATTGAAGTTGTGAGTTTTTTTTGGAACGAAAAACTTCTTTTAACTGTACACAGCATTGTCTATCATCAATCTTGTAAATAACACAGCTATATTGATTGCCACTAGCGATTAATTTACTCAAACGAAAAGAAATATCTTCAGGTAGAGCACCAACATGCTTTTTCTTTTCATCTACAATACTAATATAGCGATTTTTCGTCTGTAAAAAACATTCTTGACCAACTTTTAATTTACCCAGCTGAGAACTACTGGTCAAACGGTGTAGAGATATAATCTTACTTTTTCCTGGTTCTTCAATAAAATCAGCATTATTGTTGAAAATAATGTCAGGAGTTTTTTCCTTATTTTTAATTTTTTTCAGATGTTTATTGGCAATGATATTAGAACGATCAACATTCAATACATTTTTGAAAACTTTTTTAGCTTCTTTTTCTTTTTTGAGTTTAAGATAGGCGAGACCTAAACGATTCATTGCCTCCAGATTTTTTGGAGATTGTTCAAGGATCTCTTGATTGATGAGGACGGCGTTTGCCCAGTCAGCATCCTTAACTGCCTGGATGGCTTTGGCTCGTAGCAGAGAGCTATTTGGCATTGTCATAAGGCTTAATCACCTTTCTGGGGGATGTTACAGCTTGTTGTTTAAATTGTCAACTCACAAAATTGATCATGAGGGTTGGGTAGGCTTTGTTATAATATTCTTATTATGTCAGGACACAGTAAATGGAATAATATCAAAAACCGTAAAGATGCTCAAGATAAATTAAAGGGGAAGGTTTTTAGTCAATTTTCTAGACAAATTCGAGCAGCTGTTAAATCTGGTGAATCTGGTGATCCAAACCTTAATTCAAGCTTAAGGTTGATATTGGATAAGGCCAGAATAGCCAATATGCCTAAAGACAAGATTCAGCGAGCCATTAATGTAGCTTTGGGTAAAACTGATGGTAATCAAGTTAAGGAGATAGTTTATGAAGCTTTTGCTTCGGGTGGAGTAGCATTGATGATTGTGGCCCTAACAGACAATAATAATCGTACAGCTGGTGAACTCAGAACCTTACTTAGTAAACAGGGTGGATCTTTAGCTGGTCCTGGTAGTGCTGCTTATATGTTTGAGCGTGATAGCGAAGGCGGTTTTACAGCTAAGATCAAGATTGAACTAGATAAGGAGCAGCGCTCCTCAATACTTGAGTTGCTTGAATTATTGCGTCAAAATGAAGATGTAGAAGATGTTTTTGTGGCAGCTGATTTGCCAGAAGAAGATTAAAGACTATGCGTCGTCGTGAAAAATTTATTATTGTTTCGGTGTTGTTATCTTTGGGTTTATTGGCTACTCAATATGTGCCAGTTGAATGGCGTTATGGAGCGATTGCCTTATTTACCTTGATCAGTTATTTTATGTCTGCTTGGGCTTTAAGTGACGATTTACAAGCTTATGAGTGGCTAACCATTTTACCTTTTCCTGCTCTTTATGCTTTATCAGTTGGCCTATTTTATTTTCTTTTACCAGAAGTAATGATTTCTCGTTTGGCAATTTTGGCTATTTTTGGAATAGGCATGTATGCCTTGTTTTTGACTTCTAATATTTTTTCTGTAGCTAAGGGTAGAACTATTCAGCTTTTATATGCAGCTCAGGCGATTGCCTTATTTTTTACCATGATTACTTCTTTATTACTAACTAATACAATTTTTTCATTGCACTTGGCTTTTTATTTCAATGCCTTATTGATTGCAGCTGCTCACTTTATATTAGTACTGATGTCTCTGTGGTCGGTGCAGCTTGAACCAGGCATTAATAAAGAAATTTTTGGTTACAGTTTGCTGTTTGTTTTGTTGCTGGCGGAATTTGCTATCGGTTTTTCTTTTTTACCCATGCAGATTTGGCATATTTCCTTATTTATAATGTCTCTAGTTTATGTGGGTTTGTCTCTATTTCAGAACCTGTTGCAGGGGAGATTGTTTAAAAACACTGCTACCGAATATGGTTTAGTAGCGATTTTCATTGTAGTAGCTTTTTTACTGGTTTTCCCAGGTAAATAAGTAATTTAGAATGATAAATCAATCTAAATTTAGGTAATTAGAGTGGGGAAGAGCGATTAATTTTTAATTAAGTTCGGTTCTTTTATGAATTGCTTAAAAAAAAGTTGTCGTATGTTTTTTGATTAATTTAGCAATCTTTAAATGTTTTTTTGAGTAAAATTTAATAAAAAATAGTTAAAAAACACTAGGGAAGTCTGATTGAATTTTTGGGAGGAGTTGTCTTGTTTTTTTAGATTTAAGTTCGACTCTATAGTTTAAACAAGCTATTAATGTTGTCAATTTAGGAGTTAGAGTAGAGCTAGATTTTTTTAGGCCCAGCCAGCAAAGGGTAGAAGCGTGAAAATTGTGGAAAACTCATTTGTTATAGGACTTATTTAGCCTGGGATGATATAGTTTGATATATTTGTTTTTCTTGTTTAGAAATCTGTTCAGATAAGTATGCAAAAATAAATTTAGCCTGGTAGCTAAAAGAATCAGGAAGATTTTTCCCTCTGGAGCCCCTCAAGTTCAACTTATTTTAACCAGGCTAAGTCTGGGGAGCAGAAGGACTGATTTATCAATAAAAAACCCGAATAGGCTTTTTTAGGAAGACCTAGGGAGGAGCCTTTGGGGCTCAGTTAAGCCTGGAGTATTAAAAGAGGGATAAGTTTGCGAAGTGTAGTGTAATTTTGTCAATAAAAAACAATAGAAACAATACTGTGGTCTTTGCTACCCTGCAAAGGACGATTGATGTGGTTTCTGGTTCATGGATTGGGGTTATGTCGCACAATATAACTTTTGCGACGCTGACCCCAGAATATCTCTCTAGACTCTTTTTAACTCTTTTACACTTTTCAGTTTTATTTTCACTTACATTGTGTTAATTTTTCTTAATTAGATTTAATTACCATTTTCTACCCTGATTTTGGTCTCCTCATAAAAAACTCTAAAAACTGACCTGCCTTATTTTCTCTTTGAGAATCCCCTCTGTGGCTGATTTTTTCCAGGCTAAGACCAGAG
>CAYXJQ010000106.1:0-8453 GCA_964464985.1 uncultured Pseudomonadales bacterium
ACTTGGCTTTAAAGTCAAAATTCCAAAAATTTTATTGCAAAGCAACCTTTTAGAGACCGAACTTAATTTGAGTGAGGCCGAGGACTGTCGGCCGCTACAAGAAGGTTTTGTTGCTAAAGAACAGCACTCTGAGGGCAATTATTATCGCTCAGTTGGCACCAGTGTTTGCGATCACTTTTATTTGGAAAACTTAGATCACTCTGTTGGCCATCTGTTTAAATTAAAGGCGCAAAACATCAGTAGTTTACCCTTAGTTTTTGCTGTCCAAGTAGATAGTTTAGGACGTAGTCCACTGGAGACTTATTTAAGTGAGGGTGTAAACTATCAGATTTTAGCTCCAACAGAAGAGTTTAACCAAGGTTACACCTTATATTTTTCTACTGATTCTTATGGTAGGGAAGTTAATGAAAACCTCTTAGAGTCGGCAGAAGTGTTCTTTTGGCCATATAATTTTTTGAAAAACATTACTTTAGAAAACACAGATAGAGGTTTATCAAAAGATATCTTAGTTAATTGCAATTTCGAAGTTAAAAAATTTGGTCTCTGGCTATATCGGGTCAGTTTGAGTGGCGATTGTGATGCTAATTATTTAAAACTATCTCAAGCTTATGACAATGGTTGGTTGGCTTATCAAGCTGGACAAAGACTTGAGCATCGAAAACTTAATAATTGGGCTAACGCTTGGGTTTTAAATAATCAAGAAAGCGATTCTGAAATTTACATTTTTTATTGGCCACAATTTTTACAATATTTTGGCTTCTTAGCAATTACGCTTGGTTTCATTGGAATATTTTATTGTGATAGAAAGAAGCCTATTACTGATTTAGACAAAAAAACTAATCAGTAATTTGCTATACTAGAGAAGTGCTAAAAAATCACATCCTGCTTAAGGTTAAAACCAGCAAAGACAGCCAAGAGACTGAGGAGTCAGCTGTTCAACTTTTTTCTACCCTACCTAAGTTAAAAAATAAGCTGACTGATAAGCTGCTGGGTAAAAACGAAAGACTTAGTTTTGAAATCTTGGTTAGAGAACAAAATATTCATTTTTTAGTTTGTGTCCCCCTGCGCCTTTTAGAATATTTTAAAGGAGCTATTCATGCTAGTTATCCAGAAGCAGTAATTGAAGAACTTGCTTATGATCCAGCAATTTGGTTTTTTGCTAAAAACTACCAAGTGTCTGTGGCTAGTCTTAAATTAAAAAATAAGAGTTATTTGCCCCTCAAAACTTATCAAGATTTTAAAGATATTGATCCTTTGTCAACCCTGATGTCTACCCTGTCTAAAAACGAAGGTCAAGATACCATTTTGATTCAAATGCTTTTGAACAATCAAGTTAGTGTTTGGTCAAAAAGCTATCAGGCTTCTATTGAAGAGTTGGAAAATCACCCACAAAAGAAGTTGATTGGTCAAAAAATGGAACAACGATCGCTCAAAGTTGCTTTTAAAATAGCAGTTGCCACAGATAATCAGCAAAAAAGTAAACTAATTTTAGACAACATCGCTGCGGCCTATCAAGCTATGTCTCAGAGTGAGAGCAATGCTTTGCTTTTAAAGAAAAGACATTTTTTTAAAAAAGTTTTTCTCAAAAAAATGCAAGAGCGAAGCTTCAGCGCTTCACCGAGCTTAAATTTGAGTTTAGATGAAATAGCCACTCTTTATCATTTTCCCAGTCAAAAATTGAGCAATATTACTAATATTTCTTGGGGTAAAAAATTACTTGGTGAAGCTCCAGAAAACTTGCCGATTATCACTCGTGATAGCTCAGCTGAAAGTAAAAAGGACATTAATATTATTGGTGAGACGATTTATAAAAATCGTCTAACTAAGTATGGTTTATGGAGTGAGGATCGCCGCCGCCATGTTTATGTGATAGGTAAAACTGGTACTGGTAAATCCACTTTATTGGCTAATATGGCAATTAATGACCTTAAACATAATGAAGGAATGTGTGTCATTGATCCACATGGTGACTTGGTAGAAACTTTGCTCGATTTTATTCCCAAACACCGCATCAATGATGTAGTTTATTTTGATCCAGCAGATACTGAGCGAACGGTGCAGATCAATCTTTTTGAAGGAGAAAATGTGGTGCATCGTGAACTAATTGCCTCTGGCATAATTTCTGTTTTTAAAAAGCTCTATGGCTATTCTTGGGGGCCAAGGTTGGAATATATTTTGCGTAATTGCTTGCTAACTTTACTCAAAAGCCCGGAAGCGAAATTGTCAGATATTTTAGATTTATTAACCAATGAAAAATTTCGTGAAAAAGTAGTTAATAAGCTTGAAGATCCAATTTTGAAAAATTTTTGGGTCAATGAATATAACAAAATGCATGATCGTCAACGCCAAGAACAAATTGCTTCAATTCTTAATAAGGTTGGCCAGTTTGTTTCTTCACCACTGGTGCGCAATGTGGTTAATACCACTCAGTCTTCTTTCAGCATCGAAGAACTAATGAGTCAGGGAAAAATTTTACTAATCAATTTATCTCAAGGTCGCTTAGGTGAAGATAATGCTACCCTTTTGGGCGCGATGATGATTACTAAGATTCAGTTAGCAGCTATGGGTAGAGTTAATGTTAGTGAGGATAAGCGACCCGACTTTTATCTCTACGTTGACGAATTTCAAAATTTTGCCACTGATGCCTTTATTAAGATTCTTTCCGAAGCTCGTAAATATCATCTTAATTTAACTTTAGCCAATCAATATATAGATCAAATTCCCGAAGAGGTGCGCAATGCTATTTTTGGCAACTGTGGCAACATTATTAGTTTTGTAATGGGAGCTGGTGATGCTAGTTATTTTCAGGCTGAATATGGTGGACTTTACACTCAAGACGATTTAGTTAATTTAGATAAATACCAAATTATTAATAAAATTTCTATCAATAATGTTTTGAGCAGGCCGTTTCCTGCTTATACCTTGCCTCTAGCTAAGAGTAGCAACCAAAATCGAGAAAAGGTAATTCGCAACAGTCGAGAGCGCTACGCTAAAAAAAGAAATTAGTGAAGAAAAATTTCTCAACAGTCACTGATGAAAACAAGAAACCTTGGTGGGTATATATTGCTGAATGTAGTGACGGCACTTACTATACTGGCATCAGCAACGATATTAATAAAAGATTAGATAAACACAATACAGGTTGTGGAGCTCAATATACAAAAAATCGCAATCCTGTTAGTCTTGTATATTTTGAAAAACATTTAAATCGATCTTTAGCAACAAAGAGAGAATATCAGATTAAACAATTAACTCGTCAAGAAAAAGAGAAATTAGTTGATGCTTTTTTATCAAATATGGTCGGCTTAAAGGAAAATTGTTTATCAATTAGTAAGATGCCAGCTGATAGTTTTGGCTTGAAAATTATCATCGCAAATCAGGAAAATCAGGAGCTAGCTCGTGCTTTTTTATATATTATGCAAAACGACTTGCATGAGCGACCTTTTGCTTTGTTGGAAGATGTTTTTGTAGAGTCAGAAAATCGCGGACAGGGCTTGGGTACGCAATTAATTAAAAAAGCTATTAGTGAAGCTAAGAGATTGAATTGTTATAAATTAATAGCCACCAGTCGTTATCAGCGAAGAAAAGTTCACGAACTTTATCTTAACTTAGGTTTTAAAGACTGGGGTCAAGAATTTCGTTTAGACTTTTAAGCTATTTTAGCTTTTACACCTTCATATAAGGCCTCAGTCATTTTATTTAAATCAAATTTTTCTTGCCAGTTCCAGTCCTTGCGAGCAACATCATCATTGATGGTTTTTGGCCAACTATCAGCAATGGCTTGAGTGTGGTTGGGCTGATAATCTACTGTAAAATCTGTTTGAATTTTTTGAATAGCTGCCACCAATTCTGCTGGAGTAAAACTAATGGCAGTAAAATTATAACTGGTGCGAACTGTTAAGTTTTTAGCCGGAGCTTCCATTAATTGAATGGTGCCATTGATGGCGTCATCCATA
Organism: uncultured Pseudomonadales bacterium; assembly: GCA_964464985.1. Taxonomy (GTDB): domain Bacteria; phylum Patescibacteriota; class Microgenomatia; order UBA1400; family PJMF01; genus JAAZKO01. The sequence goes on from CAYXJQ010000106.1 coordinate 3,957, forward strand.
TACATCATTGGTAAACGAGTGTCTGGTTTGAGTGGGCAAACATAATGACCATCTCTAATAGCTGCATAAAAAATATGAATGGCATATTCAGTAGTACCATCACCTGGATCAGCTTTATAACCATTTAAGCCCGGATAACGAAGACTGCGAAAATCAACCCCATATTTGAGGTGATAATACTGGCCCAGTAGCTCTCCAGCTACCTTATTAACGCCATACATGGTAGTTGGTTCAAGCACGGTGTGTTGGGGGGTGTTTTGAATGGGTGTGGTCGGTCCGAAGGCTGCGATAGAGGATGGCCAAAAGACTTTTAGCTTATATTTTACTGACAGATCCAAAACATTTTTTAAACCACCCATGTTGATATCCCAAGCTAGCTGAGGATTTTTCTCTCCACCGACCGATAAAATGCCTGCTAAATGGTAGATTTCAGTAATATGATATTGTTTGATTAACTCCTCTAAACGATTAAAATCTGTAACATCACCTTTTTCTAAGATGCCAATAAAATTGTCAGACACGGTTTTTCTGGCGAGTGCAACAACTTTGTCTTGACCATATTTTTTTTGCAAAGCAGGGACAAGTTCGGAACCTACTAGACCAAAGGCTCCAGTTACCAAAATGTTGTTTTTTGTCATATACACTTAAAGATAGGGGAGAAAGTAGTTTTGGTCAAGAATTAAAGTTGAAATAATTTAAAAATTTTAAAACTTGTCACGCTATTCATAATTTTTTTTAGCTGTGTTACAATTTTGCTCTATGTCTCAAAAAGGGTTTTCGAAATGTTTGTCAATTTTAATGGGTTTGCTGATGGGCTTGGTCGCTTTGTTTTTTATAATTGCTTCCTTGTTTCCTGATTTAAATTTACCAAACTTTAAAGATTTACTTAGAACTGAGAATAGCAAACAAATTGATTCAGGAATTAAAAATCAGCCAATAGAAGAACTAAAACAATCAAAACAAATTAGCTTAACTGCTCTTGAAAATGATACTAGCGCTTGGGATTTATTAGTCGCCAATCACGAAGTACTTTATCAAGAGTATGATTTTGGTGTTTTTGTTGAAGCCATAGACGATCTAAAGGGAAATCAAGATAATTTTTGGGCAATCTATGTTAATGGTGAAAGCGCCTTGGAGGGCGTACAAGATATTGTGCTAAATGAAGGTGATATAATTGAGTTTAAATATGAAGCGATCAAAAAATAGTTTAGTGGTTGGCTTGGGTATTCTAGTCAGTAGAGTAGTTAAAATTTTGCCAGCTAATTTTACTCCTTTGGGTGCTTTTGGATTTTTTTCTAGTCAGCCAATTTTTTATTTTATGTCAATTATTCTTTTTGATTATTTTTTTGGTGGTTTTTATAGTGGTCAAGCCTGGGTGCATTTAGCTTTTACTATTTATCCAATTTTAGGATATTTGAGTCATGGACAAGTTAAAAAACAGTTATTTTTTATCCCTTTAGCTTCTTTTTTATTTTTTTTAATCTCTAATTTTGGGGTGTGGTTAAACTGGTATCCTAAAAATTTACAAGGTTTATGGCAGTGCTATATTTTAGCTTTACCTTTTTATGGACGAACTCTATTAGGAGATTTGGTTTTTGCTTATGGATATCTCCTATTCAAACAACTCAAGCAAGAAAAATCAGTATTGGTTGAATATTCTAGTTAAACTTATTTCTTTTTATCTAGTTTTTCTAAACGTAGACCCTTAACCCCAAAATAAACGACCATAGCTACAATTGTAAAATTTATCAAAGTAGCAACAAAATTGCCCCAAGCCACTTGGGCCGAACCAATTTGCCAAACAGCATTAGAAAAATCAACGGTACCCAAAATAAGACCTAAAAGAGGATTGATCAAATCATTAACGATTGAATCAACTACTGTTCTAATTGAGCCTCCTAAAATAAAACCGACTGCCAGTCCCACTACTCCTTGCTCACGGATAAACTCAAGAAAGCCAAGAGCAGGCTGCTTAATGATTTTTTTACCACTAGATTTTTCAACTGTTTTGTTCATATTAACTAATTATAACATTGATATATAATCGAAAGTTAATGCTTACAGAAAAAACTAAAAATAATTCTTCTATCAAAAAAATTGCTATTTTGTACTCCGATGCTCAGCGTCAATATTTTCCAACTGAAGAGTTGTATATTACTGAAGCTGAGGTAAAGGATCGAGCTAAATTAATTGCTGAAATTTTACGGGATAAAGAGTATCGGGTAGAGATTTTTCCAGGAGATGCTAAATTAAGTGAAACTTTAGCTAATTTTAAACCAGACAAAGTGATTAATTTAGTAGATTCTGTCTATGGTAAAGAATATCTGGCAGCTAGTATCCCAGCCACGCTTGAGTTGTTAAAAATTCCTTATACTGGTAGTGGTATGTTAGCTAGTTCGATTAATGCCAATAAATATTTAACAAAATCACTGCTTGAGCAATATGGAATAACTACTCCTAAATATCAATTGATAAAGCATGCAAGCGATGAAATCGATGAAGAATTAGATTTTCCGCTTTTTATTAAGCTTAATGAAAACCATGGTTCTCTGGAGGTGTCTGAAACCTCGGTTTGTTTTGATGACAAAATGGCTAAAGTTCAAATTGATTTTTTATATAAAAATTATAAACAACCAATTTTACTTGAAGAGTTTATTGCCGGTCGTGAAATTACGGTGGTGGTGGTTGAGGGCGGAAATACTAAAATTTATGCAGCCGAAAAAATTTTTCATCGTGTTGACAATAACCCATTTAAAAAAATTGTTACTTTTGATGATAATTGGTTGAGTACTGAAAAAACCATTACTTACGAAAAATATGACTTGCCCGAAGCAGTTAAAGAAGATATAAAAATTGCTTTTAGCGTTCTTAAAATTGAGGATTACGCGAAGTTTGATTTTCGTTTAGATGAGGCGGGTCGTCATTATTTAATTGATGTGAATGTTAATCCTGCTTTGGGGCCAAGTAATTCTTGTGCAATTGGCAGTATTTTACAACTTCACGGCTTGGGCTTTTATATTTTATTGGATAGGTTGATTAACAACTAGCTTGTGTCAAAAATAATTTCTTATCATATTAAAAAAGTGGACGACTATTGTTTAAGAGATAATCGTTGGTTAGAGTTGGATTGGCGACTAAAGAGTTTAGAAGAACTCGAACGGGAACTAGACAAAGCAATGGTGTTTGCTAAAAAAAAAGCTTTAGCAAAAATTGAAATTATATTGCCGGCTGAAGCTAAAGAATTTAGTAAATTTTTGCTTAATAAAAATTTTAAACCAGCCCTAACAGAACTGAAGTTTAATTTAGAAGATATAAGTACTCTTTCTTGGACAATGACTGATTTTACCTTTGTCACAGAGATAGATAATAAAAAAATAGTCAAAGACTTATTGCTTGAGCAAGCTAATTTTCATTATCAAAGTTTGCCTGATTATTATCGTTCCCCTCCAGAAATTAGCTGGTTTTTTTATTTAAAACAAGTTTACAAGGATGCGCAAAAAGATAATGGTTTAATTTTTTTGGCAAAAGAGCGAGAACAAGCAATAGCTTTAGTATTAGGGGAATATTTAGCAAAAACTGCTTTTATTTGGGAAATAATTGTTAGTCAGGAAAAGCGCGATTTTCATCTAGGAACGCTACTACTTAATCAATATTTACAAAAATTAAAGACTTTGGGAGTAACTAGAGTTTATCTAGAAACTATTAGCCAGTCTTATGCTAAAAACTGGTATGAACATCAGGGTTTTACAGCTATTAGCCAACCTTGGTTTTGTCGGTTAAAATAAGCTATCTGCAAAAAAAATTATATTTATTTTTATTAGTTTTTTTATCCTTTTTTACTTTGCTGTATTTGTTAATCATTATTAGTTTAAAAGTTTTTTTTCATTCATCGCAAAAGCAGTTTAAAAAATCTACTAATTCTTCTTTGATTGCCGAACCAGAACCGATTCCAAGCTCTGCGCCTTTAAGTTTTTCTATGATTGTTGGTGGAGATTTAATGTTTGATCGTCATATTCGCACTAAAGCTGAAACGAGGGGTAGTTATGATTTTATTTTTGATGAAGATCTAAGCAATTTTTTAAATAGTGCCGACTATGCCTTGGCTAATTTAGAGGGGCCTATTACTCAAGAAAAATCAGTTAGTCAATATAGTTTGCCGGGTGGTCCTGGCAATTATACTTTCACTTTTTCACCAGAAATTATTCCAGTTTTACAACAAAATAATTTGCGTATTCTAAATTTGGGCAATAATCATATTTTAAATTTTGGTCGCAATGGTTTAAATAGTACTCAAGAGTATTTGGAACAAGCTAATCTAGTTTATTTTGGCGATGTGGGTGTTGGTGAAGATTGGCAGCGCTATTCTTTTTTAGAATATTTTGGACAGAAGATTGCCTTAATTAGTTACAACCAATTTGTTACTGAAGCAAAAAACAAAACTTTGCGTGATTTAATTGAGGTTCAAAATCAGGGAGCTGATCTAGTTTTACTTTTTGC